>CAYRNE010000049.1:0-11509 GCA_964425245.1 uncultured Devosia sp. | reverse complement strand
GCGGAGTTCCTGTATCAGACCTCGACCCTCGCCCTCGACGCGGACACCGGCGAGATCAAGTGGTACCAGCAGCACATCCGCGACCAGTGGGACCTCGACCATCCGTTCGAGCGGGTTTTGGTCGATACCCAGATCGCGCCCGATGCGTCCGAAGTGCCATGGATCAACCCCAACGTGGAACCGGGAAAGGAATATAAGGTCCTGACCGGCATCCCCGGAAAGACGGGCATCTTCTATTCGCTCGATCGCGAAACCGGCGAGTTCCTGTGGGCCAGGCCGACGATTACGCAGAACGTCGTCGCGGACATCGATACGACGACAGGCCGTGCGACGATGAACCCGGACCTGTTCTACGCGGAAAGCGAGCAGGAACTGATGATCTGCCGCGGCAAGGACTGGCCGTTCGGAACCTACAGCCCGCTCACCAACGCCATGTACTACCCGATGCTCAACATGTGCGGGTTCCATGCGACGCTGGGTGACGAGCCAGACGTGGAGGAGATGGGACAGATGGCGATCCGCTCCGCCCTTGCACCCGGCTACGAGGATTTCGGCACGATCCGGGCCATCAGCGTCGAAACCGGCAAGGAGCTGTGGAACTACGAGCAGCGCGCAGGCGTGCTTTCCGTGATGTCGACGGGCGGCGGGCTGCTTTTCGGCGGCGACTATGAGGGCAAGTTCCGGGCGCTGGACCAGGAAACCGGCGAGATCCTGTGGGAGACCGGTCTGGGCACCCCGCCCGGCGGCTATCCGATAAGCTATGCCGTCGACGGGCGGCAGTATGTGGCGGTGACGGTGGGGCCGTTCCTCATCGCCGGCGGAAGGCTGGCTGCAACGCCGGACGTGAAGCCGAGTCTCACCTCCAACTACCTCTTCGTCTTCGCACTGCCGGAAGAGTAGGGCGAGCACTGTCGCGGGGCCGGGCATGAAGATGCCCGGTCCCACCCAGATCTCAGCGGCCGCCAGTGAGCCGAACGGCGCAGTGGCGCGTGCGAGCCAATACCGGAACCGGGCAATGGACGTGCGAAGAGGATTATTGGCGGCATTTGCCATGTTCGTCGCGCTCGGCTCCGCCACGGAGGCCAGCGACAGCGAGGGGGGCGTTCCCGTAATCTCGCCGGAGTTCCTCGACGAACGTCGATCCCTCGACGACGACTCCATCACCTTCTGCCTCAACCCCGACAGCGCCCTCATGGAATTCGACCGCGATATTGCCCAGGCCATCGCGGACGTGCTGCTGCTCGATGCCGACTTTTACGAACTGGTCAGCCCGGTCGCACCGTACCGCTACGACTACCGGCTGCCGCAAAGCGAGGCACAGCTCTTCCTGAACATCACGAACAACTGCGATGCAATTGCGGGGTATCGCCTCACCGCCGACAGCGTTCCCCAGTGGCTGACCGTCAGCCGGCCTTACCTCGAAACGCGCGTCGCCTTCGTCACGACCGATGAGAACTACCGCTCCTTCGCCGATCTTCCCGCCCGGGAGGAAATCGGGGTTCGCATGGGGGCGACAGGGCACCGGGAGTTGCGCGCGCATCTTCGGACGCTGCCTGCCGAGCAACGGCCGATCCAGGTCCCGTATCCGACCAACGAATTGCTGATCGAGCGGCTGCGGGACGGATCGCTCTCGACGATCCTCGTGTGGGAGCTTGCGCCGATACTGGCATCGGAAGGGGACCCGGGCGGACTCGGGATCAAGGCGACGTTCCCGCCGCCTTTCCCGATCCAGCCCCTCCTCTTCGGTGTCGCCATTCCAAGGCAGGACACCTTCCTGCGCGGCCTCGTCGACGACGCGATCGAGGAACTGGTATCCACGGGCGCTGTCGAAGACATCCTGTCCCGGCATGTTCCGGGCGGTGCGGGCGAGGCAGCACGACCGCCGTCCCCGTGAAGCGTGCCGTGCGGCTCGATGGATCGCTAAGCGCCGAGCAGCCGAAGCAGCGTGTCGTAGGCGGGCCGGGCGAACTGCTGTGGAATGCCAGTCGCAAGCACGACGATGATCGCAATGCCCACCGGTATCGCATGGCGCCGCAACACCGATGCGGTGAGGGGCGAGATGGCTCCCAGCACGAAACCGCCGAGCAGCGGCGGGACGGGGACCAGGTTCAGAAGGCCGAACCAGAGGCTGACCTCGAGTGTCACGCGCAGGCCCCCCTCGACGAGGTTCACGGCGCTGGCGTCGGTCAGCAATATCAGGCCGAAGCGACGCAGGTTCCAGACAAGAGCGAGAATGGCGACCGTCCCGGCCAGAGCGCCGATCGCTGTGACGGCGGCGCCGACCACTGGCTGGGGACGCAGCCGCCCATGATCGACAGCCGGCGGCTTTATCCAGCCCGCTCCGAAAAGGATGAACGGCACCGCCGCGAGCAGATCGAGATGCTCGAACGGGTTGAGGGTGAGCTTGCCGTCGTCGCTGGGCCCTCGGTCGCCCAGGAGTCGAGCGATCAAGGCGGCGAGGAACCCTGCGATCGCGACGACGACGAGCATCGCGACGATCCGGAAGAGAACCGTGGATAGGGTCAGGCCGAACATGCGCGGTGGATCGGGCTCACGGCGTTTCTTCCGTCGGGGTGAGGATGTCCCGGCCATAGAACTCGGACGCGGGATCCGAGAGCACGAGCTCGCGCATTCGTGCCGAGAGATAGCTCCGAAGCTCGACGTAATGGGGATCGGAGCGGGCGTCGTAGGCCCATCGCGGCCGCTTCAGGTCGACGGGAACGATCTCGGTGACGCGCCCGGGGCGCGGGCCCATGAGAACGATCTCGTCCGAGAGCACGATCGCCTCATCGACACTGTGGGTGACGAAGAGCACCGTCCAGCTCTTCTCTCCCCAGGCCCGCATCAACTCGAGCTGCATGAGTTCACGCGTCTGGGCATCGATCGAGGCAAACGGCTCGTCCATGAGCAGCAGCTTGGGCTCGCTGGCATAGGCGCGGGCAAGGGCCGCACGCTGCTTCATGCCGCCTGACAGCTCGCCGGGGTAGGCGTCGCGGAACTTCGCAAGGCCGACGAGCTCAAGGTAATGGAGCGCGCGATCGGCCCGTTCGGCCCGGGTCAGCTTCAGCGGCTTTAGCGCAAATTCGACGTTCGCTTGCGTCGTGGCCCAGGGAATGAGCCGGAATGACTGGAAGACGAAGCCGATTTCCGGGCCGGGCTTCGGCGGCCCGCCGAGGACCGAGATCGTGCCGCGGTCAGGCTCGATGAGCCCGTCGACCAATCGCAGCACCGTGCTTTTCCCGCAGCCCGACGGCCCCAGAAGGGTGACGAAACGGTGCCGCTGGACGATAAGGGAGACATCCTTGATCGCCGTGATCTCGACACGGCGCCGGGCCGCCCAGAAGGACTTCCCGACGCCTTCGAAAACAACTGCATCCTCGCCCCTGGTCGGCGGCACGGCGAGCGAGCCGCCGGTTTCAGGAGAGGCAAACTTCATCGGGCCGGTTGGTCCCCGCTTTCGTCGACGCCGATCTCTGCCAGCACCTCGTCTACCACGCTGAAATCGACCCAGTCGTCGAGCGGGACGGCGGCGACACTCGCAAAGTCTTCCGTCTCATAAAGCCAATCCTGCGTATATTGAAGCTCCGTCCGGCTCATGCCGCCGTTGACGCTCCAGCTGCCGTCGAAAGTAGCGGCCAGTTCTGTGAGCTCGGCCTCGGTCGAAGTCGGCGTCAGCGGCGCCATCGCGGCGGCCCACTCGGCGGGGTTCTGAGCATAGTCGCGCGAGATCTTGATAAGCGCGCGGATGACCGCTGCAACCTCGTCGCGCCGGCTCTCGAGCACGCCGGCGGGAACGACGTTCACCTTGTTCACCACCGGTGCCGCTTCGTAGTAGTCGATCTGGTCGACGAGTACGTGAAGACCGGTCGTATCGGGCATCGACATCCAGACGCCGATCGACATGGTCGTGGCGTCGACCTGCCCTGCGGAAAGCGCCTGCGCCCGCACGTTCGGCTGGCCGATCGAGACCACTTCGAGTGTCTCGGTATCGAGGCCGGCCGTATCGAGCACCTTCATCGAAAGCGAGTGGTCGAGGCTGCCCGGCCGGCCGACGCCGAAGCTGCGTCCGGCGAGGTCGGCGGGGGTTGCGATTTCCTCCTTGGCGGCGATCAGGAAGGGAAGCGACTTGTTCGGCGAGGTGACGGCCTTGAGATCGCTGCCGCCCTGCGCCACGATCAGCAACAGCGCATCGACGCCGATATTGGCCATTTCACCTTCGCCGGCCTGGAGCGCTGCGAGAGCCGACGGAGTCTGCTGCACGCGGACCAGCTCGACGTTGACCCCCTCCCGCTCGAAGTATCCCTTCTCCAGCGCGAGATCCATGACCGAGTTGGGCACGAGCGGCGGCTCGAGGTGCGTGAGGATCAGCCTAAACGGCGTGTCCTGCGCCGCGGCCGACGCGACAAAGCCCGCGATGGCGATTGCCGATGCGAAAAGAAGCCTTCCAGGCGATGCGATCACTTTTTCCTCCTAGGTAACGCTGGAACCGATGTTTCCGTCATGCCACGCCACGCCAACGCTCCAGTCGCGACTCGATGTGACGCAGGATCTCGGTGACGACGACGCCGATGCAGGCCAGGCAAAGGACAATCACGAAGTACTCGGCCATGCGGAACGTATTGCCGTAGATGGCAAGCAGGCCGCCGAGGCCGCGCACGGCCGTGTAGAGCTCCGCAACAACCGTGTTGATCAGCCCGATCGTGGCGCCGATCCGCAGGCCGACGACCACGAAAGGCACCGCCCCGGGTAGCGTGATCTCCGTGAAGATGCGCCAGCGCGAAGCGCCCGACGAGCGCGCCATCTCGATCAGTTCGTCGTTGGACGCCAGCACGCCCGCATAGGTGTTGATGAGGATGGGCATGGCCGCACCCAGGAAGACGATGAAGACCTTGGCCTCCACGCCGAGCCCGAGCAGCACGATGATCAGCGGGATGAAGGCGACGCGCGGCGTTGCCGAGAGGGCGTACACATAGATGTCGAGGGTCTTGCCGAGGGGCTTGATGCCCCCCATCAGGACGCCGATCGGGATAGCTACAAGGGCGGCGGAAACGTAGCCCGAGAGATAGACGAAGATGCTGTCACCCAGCGCGGTGACGAGTCGCCCCTCCTGCAAGAGCCGCTGGGCCGCGGAGAGCGTTTCGAGCGGGGAGGGGATGAGGTTACGGGAAACGAGGACCGAGGCCAGCGACCAGAGCGCGATGAGCAGAACCAGAAATCCGACGCGGTAAACGAGGATCATGGGATGCTTGCAGGCGTCTTCCCGGACCTCACAGGCGGAGGAAGCGGTGCTGTCATGCCGCCGCGATCCCGATTTTCCTCTGCCTCGCGCCGCCGCGCCATGCCCTGCTTCACATTATCCAACGTTCTCATAAGGCAGTATCGGGAACCTCAAGTGGATTCCGCTATGTTCACGATAGGTAACTGTGCTGGCCCGGCCGCTAGGATGCCGTTCGTGTGGAAGAACTCCGGACCCGGCGGGGGCTGTCGCGGACGGGTACCGTTCGCGGTTCGGCATGGTGGATAGGTAATGGCTTATACCGGTTCGACCCTTTCGGGGGTCGTTGACCGACTGGAACGGACGCGCGCCCGCATACGCCTGTTGCGGCTGCTCGATGCGCTCTTGCTGGCGGTGGGATCGGGCCTGGCCGTCTTCCTTGTCCTTGAACTCTGCCGGCGATTGTTTCCGGCCGTCTGGCAGGGCCTGCCGATCCCTGATCTTGGTGGCGCCTTTTCGAGCACCGCTGTGGGAGCGGCCGTCGCCCTGGCCGTACTGCTCGCCGACGCCGTTACGGGAATTATCGGTTTACCCCGCGTCGACACCATCGCGCGCCGGGCCGACGCCCACTACGGATTGAAGGAAACCATTTCGACTGCGCTCGAGGTTGGCCGGCGGGTGGCCGGCGGCAAACGGCCGGCAGTCGTCGACGCCCTGCTTGCCGAAGCGGCTGACCGCGAGCGGGTCATCGAGCCCACGGCGCTCGCCGCGTTCCGGCTCTCGCCGGCCGCTTCTGCGGCCGCCGTGCTGGCGGTGGCTGCCTTGCTGGTTGTCCTGCTCGTACCGACGCAGCCGCCTCCTGCCGTCCCCGAGCCTCTGTCGGGCGGTCCGCTGGCCGACACCGAGCGCGCGGAAATCGCCGAGGACATCCGGCGCGTCGCCGATCTCGTGGAACAGGAGGCCGAAAGGCGATCGGACAGTTACATGCGCGCCGTCGCGAATACGCTTCGCGACCTGGGAGAGCGCGTCGCCACGACGCCCTCGGCGACACGCATGGAGATCATGGACGAGCTCGGCGTGCTCTCGGAACACGCGGCTGCGGCCAGCAGCGAGTGGCGGGGCTCCGCGGGCGAACGAATCCCGCAACTGCTCGACGCGCTCACGCAAGCCATAGCCCAGCCGGCGCCCGTACCGGCCGGCCAGGATGCCGCCGCACCCTCGAAGGGCGAGTCCGCCGTCGGCAACCCCGAGGCGACCCCCGACGAAACTGATGCCGGTGAAGCAAGTGGCGACAGCCTCGACAGCATGCTGGCCGAGTTCGAGGGGCGGAACGAGGCGGGCGAGGCAGCCGATGCGGGTGCCCAACCCGAAATGGCAACGGATTACATCAGCGCCGCCAAGGCGCAGAACGCCGCGCGGCGTGCGGCCAATGCCAATATCAACGATCTCGAGAATGCCCAGCTGCTCGGGCCCGCTTCGAGTGCCCGGGCCGGGGACAGCCGCCTTGCAGGCGAAGGTACGGATCAGATCGGCGCAACCCCGGTCGAACCTGCGCAGGTCGATTTCGAGACTGCTGCGACGTTGCTGCTCGAGGGCAGTGACGCCGGCGAAGGACGGCAGGTCGAGCTCGAGGTGACGCCCAACACGAACTTCACCGAGATCACCGAGGAAGGCATCGCGGCAAGCGCGGAGCGGTGGCAGCGCAAGGAGGAAGCGACCCTCGCTCGCAACGCCATTGCGGCAAGAAACCGTGATGCCGTGAGCCGTTACCTGCGTGCGCTTGCGGGCCAAACGTCCGAATGAGTCTCGCGGCGCCACTGTGGCTTCTCGCCGGCGGGCTTGCCGTCGTCGTCCTAATTTTTCACGCCCTCCGTCACCAGCAGGTTGAGGTTCCGAGCATCATCCTCTGGCGCCGGCTGGCTGCCGGAAGCCGCTCGCGGAGCATGCTGCACGTTCCAAGATGGAACCTGCTGCTGCTGTTGCAACTGCTCGCCGTCCTTCTGCTTGCCGCCGCGCTCGCCCAACCGATCATCGGGCCGAACCGCCAGCCGCTGCATGAGATATTCGTCCTCGATACTTCCGGCAGCATGCGCGCGACGGACGCAGCGACGAGCCGCATCGATGAAGCGAGAGAGGCTCTCCGTAGCCGCCTCGATACAATCGAGGACGGCGCGCGGGTTTCGATCCTCGAGGCAGATGGCGCGATCCACTTCGCGCGCCAACCGAGGCCGGCGGCGCTCATTCCGGAGATCGACAGACTCGAGGCCGGTGACGGAACGGCAGACTGGCCGAGGGTCGCCAGCCGGCTCGCCGCGATCGTGCGCGATGCCGAGGATACCCGCCTCACCGTGCTGACCGATGCTGGTGAGCCGGCCTCCGAGGCGCTGCGCAGCGCGCATCCTGATCTGCCGCTCTCCGTCGAGACCTTCGGCGGCGAGCTTGTCGCCAACGCAGGCGTCACCGCGACGCTGACCCCGGGGGAGGGCGAGCATCGTTGGGTTCTGGACGGCGTGGTCACGGTGACGGATGAGCGGGAGCTTCCTCCCGATGTCGCGGTCCGCTTCATGCCGGCGGCCGGGAGCAGTTTCCTCGACTGGGTGCGCGTGACGCCGAATGCCCGCGCAACCTCCGATGGCGATGTCCGGCGCTTCGGATTTGAAGCCGAACTGGAGCTGCCAGACGACGGACTCCTGACCGTTGCCCTGCCGGAAGACGGCTTCCCCCACGACAATCTTGTTGGGTTCGTCGCGGGCGCCGAACCTCGGGTTCGGGCGCTCTACATCGGACCCGGTAACCGGACGCTGGAGCTGGCCCTGCTCGCCCGAGGCGACGTCGACCTGTTCAGCGCGACGACGGCGCCCGAGGACATGACGGGCTATGATCTCCTCATCGCCGAAGACGTAACGCTTGCCGAACGACCGGCCACGAATGTCTTGTGGCTGGGCAGCGCCCGCGTGGAGGGCGAAGAGCAACCGGCTGCCGCAGACGGCACCCCAATCGATTGGGACAGCGCCCACCCGCTCTCCCGTGAATTGCGCTGGGCGGCAATATCCGCCGATGGGGCGGTAGGCGCGCCTTTGATGCCGGGAGCCCAGGCGATCGTTTCGGCGGCGGATGCTGTTCTTGTCCAGGCGCGGACGACCGGAGCGGGGCGGGAGGTGCGATTGGGCCTGCCGACCGAGCCGGACGGCTGGGCGCGAACGCCGCAGTTCCCGACGTTCGTTGCCAACCTAATCGACTGGCTCGATGCGGCGACGATGAGGACCTGCACCGCCGGCCGAGCCTGTAACGTTCCCGCCCGGCTGATCGGCGCCGAGGTCCGCGACGGCGGGGGTAACGTCGTACGCAGCGCCGTCGGACATGCCGGCGCGGTTCTCGATTCCGCCGACAGTTTCGTCCCTCATCGGGCGGGCATCTATCGCGTCGGCGACGGTCAGGATGCGGCTACGATCTTCGTCAACGCGGACGGACGTGAGCGTGCCGTAGCCGCGTCGGGCGCGGGCGCGTGGCCGGACGTGCCGATGTCACGGCCACTCCCGTTGAGCTTGTGGTTAGTCGCTCTGGCCGGCATCGTACTCCTCGTCGAAGCCATCCTCGCGGGGCGCGGCAGCGAGCGGTTCCTGCATCCCGCGGCCATGGCAAGCGGCACGCCCGGGTCACGCCCGCGCCGCTGGACCCTCGGCTTCCGGGTAGCTTCGCTGGCGCTTGTTTGTCTGGCGCTTCTCAATGCGCCCCTGCCTACACCGGGACCCGCAGAGGACACCATCCTCATCATGGACCTCGACGCCGCAGGCGACGCCAGCCGCCCGCCGCTGCTTGCCGGTGTGCTGGAGAACGGCTGCGATCCCCTTTCGATGCAATCGCTTGGCCTGGTGGCTCTCGGCGGCAAGCCGCAGGTCGCGCGTGACACCTGCCCCGGGCAGTCGGCGGAGCAGGATGCTTCCCCATCGCCGGGTGAGATGCTGCATGAGGCCCTCGAGCTTGCTGCCGCCATGGTGCAACCGGAGCGGGCAGCCCGGATCGTGGTGGCGTCCGATGGCAGCGGGGTCTCGGCCGAAGCGGGTCGCGTTGCGGCTCGCCTGGCGGAACGCGGCTTGACCGTCGATGCGGTGCCGCTGGCGGATTGGCAGCCGGGCGACAATCTCGTCGCGGCGCTGGAACTGCCGGAACGGATCGTCGACGGGGACAGGCCGCTGCTCGATACGCTCATCCAATCGGCCTCAGGCGATGCGGGGCCGGCGCGGGTGGTCGTCGCAGCCGACGGTGAAGTCATCGAGCGGCTGGACATCACACTGGTTCCCGGCGCCAACCGGATCAGCTCGCAACTGCCTGCCCTCGCCGAGGGCGACCATGAGGTTGCGGTTTCGCTGGAAGCGGACGATCCGGAACCGGCCAACAACAGCATCGCGGCGTCGGTTTCCGTGCAGCCGGCCCCGTTGGTTGCCATCGTGACGCCGCAGGAGCAATGGGGGCAGTACTTCGCCGACGCCCTTGCGATGCAGGGGATACGCTCGGAGGTCCTGAGGCCCAATCGGGCGCCCTTCTTCATGGACGAGTGGTTGCAGTACTCGGCGGTTGCGCTGCTCAACGTTCCGGCGATCGACCTCAACAGCAAGCAGCAGGAACAACTCGAGGAGTTCGTGCGGGTCCACGGACGGGGCCTGCTCATCCTCGGCGGCGAGAACAGTTTCGGCCCGGGCGGTTATTTCCAGACGCCGCTCGAAGCCGTCTCGCCGCTTTCTGCTCGGATACCCAAGGACATGCCGGTCGCCGCGCTCGGCTTCGTTCTCGATCGCTCCGGCAGCATGCAGGCGACAGTAGAAGGCGTGACTCGCCTCGATATCGCCAAAGAGGCGACGCTCAGCGCGGTCGAACTGCTCAACGACGAAAGCCAGGTCTCGGTCGTCGTCTTCGACACGGTGCCGACGACGCTCGTGCCGATGCAGGATCGCAAGGACCTTCCCGAAATCGAGACGGCGCTCCAGCGTCTCGAGCCGGGGGGCGGAACGTCGATCTATCCCGGCCTCGAAATGATGATCGAGGAAATGGCGGCCGCGGAAAGCCCGATCCGCCACATTGTCGTCATGTCCGACGGCCTGACCCAGCCCGGTAACTTCGAGGCGCTCGTTGCGCGCGCCCGGGCGATGGATATCACTGTTTCTGCCGTGGCGATCGGAAGCGGCGCTGACGTGCGCACGCTCCAGGAGATCGCGCGCTCTGGTGGCGGCGCGTTCCATGCCACGAGCGACTTTCGGGCGCTGCCCAGCATCCTTTCGCAGGAAGCCATGATGCTCAACGACGAAGCGATGGAGCGCGCCGTGCGCCCGGTCGCCTGGCTCGATGCGGAGCAGCCGTTCCTCGCAGGACTCCCGGATCCCATGCCGCCCATCGAATCCTATGTTCTGACGACGGCCAAGCCTCAGGCGAGGCTTCACCTGGCGACCGAGGACGATGCCGGCGATCTCGTGCCGATCCTCGCATCCTGGCGGTATGGCAATGGAAATGTCATGGCACTGGCGACACACGGCGCGGGGCCGGGAAGTGTGCGCTGGCTCGAGCTGCCCGAGTATCCGCTCCTTTGGGCGCAGGCGGTGCGCCAGTTCCTGCCGACGACACCGGGCCCCGGCATCTCGCTGGGGGTGACGCGTTCGGGGGACCGCCTGGTCGTTGCAGCCGATGTCCTGGATGAGAATGCAGAGCCTTTAGTCGGCGCCGTGCCGGAGGCAACGGTGACACTGGATGGGAGTGAAGCCGTTCCGATCGCGTTTGTGTCCGTTGCGCCCGGCCGTTACGAGGCCGCCTTCGACGCACCGTCTCCAGGGAAGTACTGGATCGAAGTCAGCGTGGGCGAGGGGCTTTCGGCCCGCGTCTCGCACATCGTCTCCTATCCATCGGGGCTCGCCTTCCATCGTGCATCACCGGCCCGCCTCGAAGCACTCGCCGCGACGACCGGCGGGCGTATTCTCAGCGCCGGCGAGAACATCACGTCGGCGTCGATGCGATGGACGGTCGAGAACGTGTGGCGGCCGTGGGTTCTGCTGGCGCTCGCGACCCTGCTCACCGATCTCGCGCTTCGCTATGTGCCGGGACTCTTTCCGTTCCTGCGCGAGCGGGCGACCAAGCGCGCTCCACGACAACTCGAGGTTCCGGCATGACGCAGGCAACCGCCGTCCGCATTTCCGAGGTCAGCCGCCGCTTCGGCCGGGTTCAGGCGCTCGACAAGATCAGCCTCGATATTCGTGAAGGCGAGATGATGGCGATTCTCGGCCCGAACGGCGCCGGCAAGTCGACATT
>CAYRNE010000048.1:0-11532 GCA_964425245.1 uncultured Devosia sp. | reverse complement strand
TCGTCCACGGCGTAAAGCGCCGCTCATCCTCGTTCAACACGGGGCGGATCGAACACCTCTATCAGGACCCGCACGAGGAGAACCAGAGGTTCATCCTCCACTACGGCGATCTGACGGACGCGACCAACCTCATTCGCATCGTGCAGGAAACGCAGCCCGATGAGATTTACAACCTTGCGGCGCAAAGCCACGTGCAGGTGAGCTTCGAGACCCCGGAATACACCGCGAACGCCGACGGTCTTGGCACCCTGAGGCTGCTCGAAGCGATCCGCCTGCTCGGCCTCTCCGGCAAGACGCGCTTCTATCAGGCCTCGACATCCGAGCTTTACGGCCTTGTCCAGCAGACGCCGCAGGACGAGGCAACGCCCTTCTATCCGCGCTCGCCCTACGGCGTCGCAAAGCTCTACGCGTATTGGATCACCGTAAACTACCGCGAGGCCTATGGGCTCCATGCCAGCAACGGCATCCTCTTCAATCACGAGAGTCCGGTACGCGGCGAAACGTTCGTCACCCGCAAGATCACGCGGGCCGTTGCTGCAATCGCGCTCGGGCGGCAGGACCGGCTGTACCTCGGCAATCTCGATGCCCGCCGCGACTGGGGCCACGCCAGGGAATACGTCGAAGGCATGTGGCGCATGCTGCAGCAGCCAAGGGGTGACGACTACGTGCTCGCAACGGGCGTGACGACTTCGGTGCGGCAATTCACGGAATGGGCATTCGCCGAGATCGGCATGACGCTCGAATGGAAGGGCGAGGGCGTCGACGAGAAGGGCTTCGATGCGGGGTCCGGACGCTGCGTCGTCGAGGTCGATCCGCGCTATTTTCGGCCCACCGAGGTGGACCTCCTCGTCGGCGACGCAAGCAAGGCGAAGGCGATGCTCGGCTGGGAGCACAGGACCCCGGTTCGCGAGATCGTGCGCGAGATGGTCGAGGAGGACCTCAAGGACGCCGAAGCCGGCCGGCCGAACGATGACTGAGCCCTTCAGCCTGGCCGGCAGGCGCGTCTTTGTCGCCGGGCACAATGGCATGGTCGGTTCGGCCCTCGTGCGGCGGCTCGCAACCGAGGGCTGCACCGTGCTCACCGCCGAGCGGCGAGACGCCGACCTCACCCGGCAAGCCGAGGTCGAGGCCTGGATGAAAGCCGCCGCGCCGAACGTCGTGATCGTCGCGGCGGCGCGGGTCGGCGGCATCCTCGCCAACGATAGCCATCCGTCGGACTTTCTCTACGACAACCTGATGATCGAGGCGAACCTCATTCACACCGCCCATCGCATCGGCGCCGAGAAGCTGCTTTTCCTCGGCTCTTCATGCATCTATCCACGCCTCGCGCCACAACCGATGGCTGAGGAATACCTCCTCACCGGTCCGCTCGAGCCCACCAACGAATGGTACGCCGTCGCCAAGATTGCGGGCATAAAACTGTGCCAGGCCTACCGCCACCAGCATGGCAGAGACTTCATCTCCGCCATGCCGACCAACCTTTACGGACCGGGCGACAACTTCGACCTCAATGCCAGCCACGTCCTGCCCGCGATGCTGCGGAAAGCGCACGAAGCCAAGGCTTCGGGCGCGCCGGCAATGACGATCTGGGGATCGGGCAAGCCGCTGCGCGAGTTCATGCACGTCGACGATTGCGCCGACGCTCTCGTCTTCCTCCTCACGAATTACTCGGGCGAGAGACACGTGAACGTAGGCACGGGCGAGGAAATCTCGATCCGCGCCCTCGCGCACCTTGTTGCCCGTGTCGTGGGGTTCGAGGGCCGTATCGACCTCGATCCCGGCAAGCCCGACGGCACGCCGCGCAAGCTCATGGATTCTTCGAGGCTGCGTGCGCTCGGCTGGTCCCCGAAGATCGGGCTCGAGGAAGGGATCACCTCGACGTACGCCTGGTATCGCGAGCATCTGGCGGATGCGCGGGCCGTCGCGACTTGAGCGTGAGCGTCCGCAAAAGGGCGATCGTCCGCAAGGGCTCAGGCGGGTTCGGCCTCGCGGAAACGGGCGTAGCGCTTCTGGGCCCGTGCCCGCGCCCTCGCCGCCTCGACCTCGCGGTCGCGGGGCGGAGCATTTGTCTCGAGCGACTCGAGCAATCGCTTCGCGGCAGCCTGAACTTCGTCCACGGCGCGGTAGAACGCCACCTCATTTGCCTTGGAGGGATGCGTCGACCCGCTCAGTTTGCGCACGAACTGCAGCGCCGAAGCGCGGATCTCGTCCTGCGTGGCCGGCGGTTCGAAATTGAACAGTGTCCTGATATTCCGGCACATTGGCGTCTCCTCTGTCCGCCCCATGATCTAGTGCCGCGCGGGACGAGGTCAACCCGCTGCCGGGCAGTCGCCTGCCCGGCGGTTCCTTACTGGTGCAGCACCGCGAATCGGTGCAGGGCCAGCTTGGCGATCCGCATCGGGCCGCGTTTGTTCCGACAGACTCCCTCGGCGAGTTGAAACGATGAAGATCAGAATGGGGATCAACCCCTACGGGCTCAGTTACCATCTGGGGCTGCACGCTGCCGATACGCCCCGCGCCAATCCAAATCCCGCCGGCCTCGAGGGTTTTCTCGCGCTGGCCGAGGAAAGCGGAGCACGCGTTGCCGAGCTGGCCGACCGCTGGCTTGGCGGCATGGACGCGGCGGCGCTCGCCACGCTGCGCGAGCGGCTCGCTCGGTCGGACCTCGTCCCGGTCATCTCGTCCGGGCTCCATCGCGGCGACATCGATGCCTGCATCCGCTGGGCCAAAGCCCTCGGAGCCAAAATGGTTCGGGTGGCCCTGACGACAGTCCTCTGCGGCGACCGCGCCGAGCTTGGCGAGCGCTGGGGAGCCCTCGTCGCCGAGGTCAGGAGCAAGCTCGATGCCGCCGTCCCGAAGTTCGAGGCCGCCGGCCTGACGCTGCTCATCGAAAACCACCAGGACTTCACGAGCCGCGAGCTGGTCGGTTTCTGCGAGGAGTTCGGGCCGTCCGTACGCATCGTCTATGATACGGCCAACTCGTTCCCTGTGGCCGAATCTCCGCTGGATTTCACACGCGTCGTCGCTCCCTTCGTTCGCTATCTCCACTGCAAGGACTATCGGGTGCAGTTGACCGACGAGGGCATCCGGCTGGTCCGCTGCCCGACCGGCGATGGCGCGGTGCCCTTGCGCGAGATCATTACGATCCTCGGCGACCATCACGACGAGATGCTGGCGGCAATCGAGATCGGCGCCCTCGAGGCGCGCCATGTACGCCTGCTGACGCCGGCCTGGTGGCAAGGATACGAGCCGAGGTCGGCGGAATCGCTGGCGGCGTGCCTCCTCGCCGCGCGCCGCAATCGGCTGGGAGACGACGAGGAATGGCGCACGCCGTGGGAGCGCGGCGCCGACGGCGAGGTCGCCGGGTTCGAACTGGCCCAGCTGCGCCGCTCGGTCGAAAACATGAAAAGGCTGGGACTGTTGTAGGGGGAAAGATTGGCCAAGGAACTCGCCGGCAGGATCGCGTTCGTCTCGGGCTCGGGCAGGGGCCTCGGCCTCGTCATGGCCCGAAAGCTTGCCGCAAAGGGAGCCGACATCGTGCTGCACGACATGACCTGGGACGCCGCCGCTCAGTATGGGGAGGCGGCGAACCTCGGCGAGTCGGCGAAGCGCATCGAGGAGATGGGCGTTCGGGTCTTCACCGTCACCGGCAACATTGGCGAGCGGGACGCGGTCCGGCGGATGCGCGAGGAGGTCGAGGCAGAGTTCGGTGAGGTGGCGATTCTGGTGAACTGCGCTGGAGGGGACATCGGTGCCTCGGGAAACAAACCGGACCCAAACAACATTCTCGGCATCACCTACGAGGACCTGACCACGCTCACCACCAACAACCTCATCGGCACGATGCTGATGACGCAGGCCTTCGTTCCGCAGATGGTGGCGCGCCGGCACGGCATTGTTGTCAATATCGCCTCGGCTGCTGCCCATATCGGGCTGTCGCACGGCGGCATCTACGCGACGCTGAAGGCAGCGGTGGCCCATTACACGCGGTGCCTTGCCGCCGAGGTGCAGCGGCACGGGGTGCGGGTGAATGCCGTGAGCCCGGGGCCTACGAAATCGGCGCGGTTCCAGGCGACGCGACCGCTCGATCCCGAAAAGATGGACTCCAGCCAGCTTTCTTTAGACCGTTATGCCGAGCCGGAGGAGATCGCCGATGGCGTTGCGTTTCTCTGCAGCCACGAGGCCCGTTTTATCCACGGGCAGGTCCTGCGGATCGACGGCGGTATCGGTCTATATCCGGGCTGACAGCGCGGTGCGGCGCTGCCTCGCGCGACGCGGCGGGGCGACCGAACCGCGCTGGATCAGTGTGACCGGCAGCCGGGTCATCGCCGGGGCCTCGCGGTCCGCCAGCAGATCCAGCAACACGAGGAAGCCCCGGCGCCCGAGCGCGTCGACCGGCTGGCGGATCACCGTTAGCGGCGGATCGAGGAGCTCGGCTACCGGCGGATCGTCGAATCCGACGATCGACATCTCGTCGGGGATCGAGAGTCCGGCCCGGCGCAGGGTTGTGAAGGCGGCGACGGCCAGCGAATTGCTCGATGCGAAAATCGCCGTGGGCACACGGCTGCCGGCCAGCATGGTTGCGACCGCCTCCCGCCCGAATTCGGCGGCATAGCTTCCGACCTGCACGAATTCGTCGCGAACCGGAATGCCCGATTCCGCCAGCGCTCTCAGATATCCGGCGAGCCGCTCGTCGGTGCTGAGAAGACCCCGCGGTCCGCCGAGATAGGCGATGTCGCGGTGGCCCTTCTCAATGAGGTGCCGCGTGCCGTCAAAAGCGCCGCACTCGTTCTCGACGAACACCCGCGGCGCGTCGGCGTCCGGCACGTCCTCGTCGATGAGGACGACATGGCGCTGCCGCGCGATGAGTTCGGCGAGGAGGCCGTCGTCGCGCGTATTGGTCATCATGATCAGCCCATCAACGTGCCGGTCGTGGAGCCGGTTGATGGCGGCTACCTCGCGCTGCCGGTCGCTGCGCGTCGAGGAAATGAAGATCGTGTAGCCGTGCCGGTCCGCTTCGTCCTCGACGGCGGTAACGAGCTCGGAGAAAAACGGATCGTGGATTTCCGGAGCGACGAGGCCGACCGCTTCCGTTTTCCCGGTCGACAGGCGCTTGGCGAGAATGTTCGGGCGATAGTCGAGTTCGAGGATGGCCGCGTCGATGCGCGCGCAAGTCGCCGGAGGCAATCCGATGCGATTGTTCAGGTACCGTGAAACGGTCGTCGGCGATACGCCCGCACGGTGTGCGACGTCGTGAATCGTGGCCATTGCCGGGTCCCCACCCCGGCTAATATTAGTCGGCCGGGGCAGTTCAAGTAAAGCCGCATTTCCGCAACGCATAAGACCGGCGATGGATGCCGGTTATACTGCCTGCGCCCATTCGCCCTTCCGCATTACCGGTTCACGGCTGCCGTCACTCCCGATCCCGTCGATGTCGATCTCGGCCGAGCCGATCATCCAGTCGATGTGGACGAGGCTCGAATTGCCGCCGCGCCGCGCGATCTCCTCCTGCGAGAGCGACTTGCCGCCTTCGAAGCAATCCGCGTAGCACTGGCCGAGCGCGATGTGGCTGGCGGCGTTCTCGTCGAACAGCGTGTTGTAGAACAGCAGCCCCGACTGGCTGATCGGGGAGGAGTGCGGCACGAGCGCCACCTCGCCAAGGCGCCGCGCGCCCTCGTCGGTGTCGAGCACCTTGTTCAGCACTTCGGCACCGCGCGTCGCCTTCGCCTCGACGATGCGCCCTTCCTCGAACCGGACCTCGATGTTCTCGATCAGGGTGCCCTGGTGGGCAAGCGGCTTCGTCGCCCGCACGTGTCCCTCGACTCGCATTGCATGCGGCGTTGTGAAGACTTCCTCGGTGGGGATGTTGGCATTGCAGGTGATGCCGTTCTTGGCCTCGGACGCGCCGCCCTTCCAGCGGTGGCCGTCCGCGAGCCCGATCGTCAGGTCCGTGCCGGGGCCGGTGTAGTGCAGGGCATGAAAGGACCTGGCGTTCAGCCAGTCGTGCCGCGCCTTGAGCGCCGCGTTGTGATCGCGCCACGCGGCGATCGGATCGGCCTCGTCGACGCGGCTCGCCGCGAAGATGGCCTCAGCGAGCTTGCGTACCGCTTCGTCTTCCTCGTCGTGGGGAAAGACCTGCTTCGCCCAGTTCGGCGAGGGGTAGGAAACGATGTTCCAGTTGATGTCGAAGCCCGTGATCTTCTCGAGCGCCGGTTTGTAGGCGATCGAATTGGCCCGGTTGGCGCGCGCCACCCTGGCGGGGTCTTCGCCCGAAAGCAGCATCGGGTTGTCGCCGGCGATCGCGAGCCGTGCGGCATTTCCCGCGAAGGCCCTGGCCATGCCCTCGTAGAGCCACGCGGGTGCCCTGTCGAAGCTCGTGTCGGGCGCGTGGCGATAGCGCGCCAGGGTCAGCTCCTCGTCGGAGAAGATGGGCGTGACGAGATTTGCGCCGGCCTTGTAGGCATGGACGGCAATGCGGCGGACCAGCGGCAGCGCGGCGACCGGCGCGGTCAGAACGAGGTCCTGTCCCGGCTCGAGCCGGAGGCCGACCTTGATCGCGACCTGGGCCAGCTTGTCGAGTTTCTCGGGATCGATGGAGGAGGGGGAGGCAGTCATGAGTGAACCCTTCGTTTGGCGACGCAGACTCCTAACGGCATGGGCGCAACGAGGCTAGTGGCCAGGCGTCCCTCGCTTCTTGCCGGGCCGACATCGCTCCCCGTTCTCGATCGTGCGTCATGCTGGAACCCGCGGAACGCCAACGTCGCATTAACCACTACGGACAAGCGCGAACGGCACGCAGGGGCCCCTGTGTCAGGGTCGCGGCATGGGCGAACTCCTCCGCTTCCGCAGGCTTCGTCGTGCGGCGCCCGGCGGCCCTGGCCGTGCCGGGCCCTACCGGCTGCGGGCCGCGCGTCGAGGGGGCTGGCGGTCCAGCCTCGCCGCTGCTTCGTTCGCCTTCGTTGCCAGTGCCTTGGGGTATTCGGCTCTCGTCGACGGGCGCGCGGCGTTCGGCGCGGCAGTGGACGCTGAACAGGCGCGGTTCGCGCGCTGCCAGGATGGCTCGACGCCAACCTGCGTCATCGACGGCGACACCTTCCGCTACCGAGGGGAAACGATCCGCATCGCCGACATCGACACGCCGGAGGTCCGCGATTTCGGCTGCACAGCGGAAAAGGAAAGGGGCGATGCTGCGACGCGCCGGCTCGTCGCCCTTCTCAACGATGGGGCGTTCACGCTCGCCCCGTACGAACGCGATCGCGACCGCTACGGGCGGGCGCTCAGGATCGTCACGCGCGACGGGAAATCCCTGGGCATGGTGCTGGTCACCGAGGGACACGCCCGCGCCTGGGACGGGGCGCGGCGGGGCTGGTGCTGAGGGCTCCTGTCATGTCCTGACACGCCCCCGGGCCATCCTCGCCGTATCGGAAACGACGGAGATGAAGATGACCGGGACGATAGCACTTGCCTGCCATTGTGGAGGCACGAGGATCGAGCTGCCGCGCCCGCCGGAAAGCGCGACGCAATGTACGTGCACCTATTGCACGAAGACGGGTGGGCTCTGGGCCTATTACGAGGTCGACGAGGTGAAGGTCGTCTCCGACGACCACGGCGCCGTCTATTCGCCGACGACATTGCTGCATGAACATCATATCTGCACACGATGCGGCTGCACGATCTACGGAACAAGCCCGGCCTATTCGATGGAGACGCTCGAAACCGGGAAGATGCCGGAGAAGATGAAGGCCGGGGTCAACGTCAAGCTGCTCGAGGACTACGCGCTCCTGACGTCGCTTCCCGTCGAGACGATCGACGGGCGGAATCTCTGGTAGCCGATGCGCCGGCCCGCCCGTGCGCGGCGCATCGCTTGCCGCATTCTGCGCTTGAGGATGATGAAGCCGCCGCCAGGGCCGCCCCGATGAAGAACTGCTCTATCGCTGAACGGTTTCGGAGACCTCGTAGGCGCAACTCGCGTCGCCGAGCCGCGTGCCGCGGTGGCGTTCGCGCGTTGGCGCAAGGATGGACTGGTTCAGGATCTGAGACTGACGGTCGAGACGCGCAGAGGCCAGTTGCAGCGAGCAGGAGGAGCCCGATTTCCTGATGCGGACCGCGTAGTGGAGCGTCATCTCGTTTCGCGAGACCAGCGGCGAGCCCGGCGTCTCCCAGTCGAAGGCCTCGTCGGACGTCACGGTCAGGACGAGGTTGTTCCCGCTGCGCTCGATCTGCACGCAGGCCTTCTGCCGGTAGTCGGGGCTCCAGAGATATTTCCCGCGGGTGCTCCGGCACTTCGCGCCCCCGAAACGGGTCTCGACGACGCGCACCACGTTCTTGCCGATGTCGTGCTTATTGTAAGGCGCAATGAACAGCCGGTCGCCGTCGACGACGATGTCGATGTGGACGGGTTCGGGCACGTCCCAGCCGCTCCAGATCAGTTTCGCGTCCAGTCTGTAGCGTTCGGCCGCGGCGGCCGGGATGACGAGGCCGGTGATCAAGAAAGTCGCGATCGTGAGCCATACGGCGGCTCGGCAGTAGAACGGCAAACGTTTGTTCGATGCTGGCAAGGACTGGCCTCCGGTCATGGGCGGAGCGGTCGCCGGACGCCCTCGCTGCGGCTTGGCGGGCTATTGCCCCTTGGGGATGATGCGGAAATCGGGGAGTTCGCGCAACGCCTCTTCCGGCCCCGCCGGCGAGTAGACGACGAAAAGCTGCATCGGTTGCGACCCCGTGTTGAGGGTCGAATGGAAACGGCTTTCGGGGACGAAGACCGTGCAGCCCGGGCCGACCTTCTGCACCTCGGGCGTCCCGTCCGGCCGTTCGACCATCTGCTCCCCCTCACCCGAAATGACGAAGATGATCTCCTCGGCGCCCGGGTGATTGTGCCGGGCATGGCCCTGGCCTGGAGGCAGGTCGACGACGCCGCCCGAGAAATTGCGCGCGCCGTTCGTCTCGGGTGCCACGGTCAGCGACAGCCGGCCCCAATCGAAGCCGAACGCGTCGATGTCGCGGGGGTAAACGAAGTTGTTCTCCTGAGCCTTCTCGGACATCGGTTCCTCCTTTCGGGCAATCGGCAATCGGCAGCGTCAGGCCTGAATTGCGATTGCCTACTGTCTAGCGCCCCTTGAAACTCCTCACCTGCTGCGCGATCGCGACTTCGACCGGCAGCCGCTCCATCGAACTCGCGCCGTAGAAGCCGTGGCAGCCCTCGCAGCGCTCGAGAACGTAGCGCGCGTCGTCAGGCATGGCGATGGGCCCGCCGTGGCAGAGAACGATGACATCCTCGCGCACCCCCCGTGCGGCCGCGGCGATGGCATCGATCTCGGTGACGCAAAGGTCGAGCGACTTGGCGGCTTTCGCACCGATCGCGCCGCCTGTCGTTACGCCCATATGCGCAACGATGATGTCGGCGCCCGCCGCCGTCATCGCCCGCGCCTCGTCGGGGTTGAAGACATAAGGCGTCGTCAGCAGATCCATCGAATGGGCGAGCGCAATCATCTCGACCTCGAGTCCATAGCCCATGCCGGTTTCCTCGAAGCTCTGCCGCATGGTGCCGTCGAAGAGCCCGATGGTCGGGAAGTTCTGGACGCCGGAGAAGCCCAGTTCCCTGAGTTGACCGAGGAACTGCGGCATCAGCACGAAAGGATCGGTGCCGTTGACGCCGGCGAGCACCGGTGTGTGCTTGACGACCGGCAGCACCTCACGCGCCATTTCGACGACGATCTCGTTCGCGTTGCCGTAGGCCAAAAGGCCCGCCGCCGACCCGCGTCCCGCCATGCGATAGCGTCCGGAATTGTAGATGACGATGAGGTCGATGCCGCCCGCTTCTTCGGCTTTGGCGGAAATGCCGGTGCCGGCGCCGCCCCCGATGATCGGCTCGCCGCGCGCCATCATGCCGCGGAACTTCTCGAGAATCGCACTGCGCGCGATTGCTGGCATGATGACCGCCCCTCCCTGACGCTTCCCGGCTGTCACCCCAGCTTTAGCGCGCCGGGCGCAGCCTTGCCAAGATTTTTGAGATATGCGTATCATATTGACATGGGCGTATCATTCAGTGTGGCGGAAGTTATGGAAGCGGAGCCGCGCGGCGCCCGCGCGCGCACCCGCAAGCTGATGCTGGAGACCGCCATTTCGCTTATGCAGCAGGGCGAAACGCCGTCGGTGAGCGACGTCGCCGAAGCCGCCGGGGTCAGCCGCGCGACCGCCTATCGCTATTTCCCGAGCCAGGCCGACCTCGTCCACGCCGTGGTCGACGAGGCGCTGGGGCCGATCCTCGAGTGGCAGTCGGACAGCGCCGACGCTACGGAACGCGTCGAGACGCTGCTGGCGGAGACCATGCCGCGCATCATCGAGTTCGAGGCGACCTTCAAGGCGGCGCTCAAGCTTTCGCTGGAGCAGTGGGCGCGCCGGCGGGCGGGCACGTTGGGGGAGGAGCCCCCGTTCAAGCGCGGGCACCGCATCGACCTGCTGCAGGAAGCATTGGCTCCCGTCAGGAAGACCCTGCCGCGCGGCCAGTACCAGCGGCTCGCGCGCGCCCTTTCGCTGGTTTATGGGCTCGAGGCGGTGATCGTCCTCAAGGATCTGTGGGGCCTCGATGACGGCGAGGTGCAGGCCGTCACGCAATGGACGGCCCGCGCCCTCGTACGGGGCGCCGTCGCGGAGACCGCGGCACGGCGAAGACAACTGGCAAAAGCCCGTAACAGGACGGCGGGACGGACCTAAATGCTAGCATGTCAGCTTGACTGAACGCGGGAAACAGGTGAATTTCCGGGGGAGGAGGAAAATTGGGGGAGCCACGTCGGAACCTTGCCGAGCGGCACGGTGCCGGTGCCAGGAAGACGCGAAAAACGCGGTCGCGGCCGGCTTGCCCGATGAGGCTGCCACGATGAATGGCGGAGGCAGTCGGCCGGCAAAGGCCGGCGGTTCCGCATTTGGCTCGCGAGCTCCGAGCAGTTCATAGGGGCTTCGGCGGCATAAGGAGAGGCGGCCGTCGCGGGACTTGGGAGAGAAGCGCTAAAGGGAGGACCATGATGCGCAGAACAACAACGGGCATACTGGCCGGAATCGGCCTTATGCTTGCGTCGAGCACGTCCGTGCTGGCGCAGGAACTGACCATCTTCTGGGCCGAATGGGATCCGGCCAACTACCTGCAGGAACTGGTCAACGAGTACACCGCCGAGACCGGTGTAACGGTGACGGTGGAGACCACCCCTTGGGGTGACTTCCAGACCAAGACCTTCGCCGAGCTGAATGCGCAGGGCGACGCCTACGACATGGTCGTCGGCGACAGCCAGTGGCTCGGCGCGGCGGCGACCGCGGGTCACTACGTCGACCTGACCGACTTCATCAAGGAGCACGGCGTCGACCAGACCTTCGTGCCGGCGACCCTGCAGTACTACGCCCTCTACGACGGCAAGTACTGGTCCATCCCCGCGGAGGGCGACGCCAACGGCTGGGCCTATCGCAAGGACTGGTTCGAGGATCCGGCTGAAATGGCCGCCTTCAAGGAGAAGTACGGCTACGATCTCGGCGTGCCGCAGA
>CAYRNE010000047.1:2555-11563 GCA_964425245.1 uncultured Devosia sp. | reverse complement strand
GCCGCCGGGTCCGGATCGAGGTCCGCTCCGCCGCCCAGGACGAGTTCCCCAAGCCGGAACGCCGCCGCGCTGTCGCCGGCCTTGAGCGCCGCCTCGTAATACTGCCTCGCCTTGGCAGCCGAGGCGGCAACCGTGTTGCCGTCACGATAGGCGTCGCCCAGCGGCAACAGCGCCTCGTCCGGAATGCCTGCGGGGCTTTGGAGGAATGCCGCCTCCGCGAGGCCTGGATCGGCCGGGATGAGTTCGCCCGAGAGATAGAGTTCGCCGAGGCGGGCCGCTGCGTCGAGGTTGCCGTTCTCGAGGGCACGCGCATAAAGCTGTCTCGCGGTCTCGCCGTCGCTCTCGACCAGGATTCCGTCGCGGAACAGGTCGCCGAGCCTCACGAGGTCGCCTTTGGGGACCTTGTCCAACGCCTCGCGATAGTACAGGGCGGCACGCCCCGGATCGGCCGCCACGATATTGCCTTCGAGGAACATCGTGCCCAGCCGGATCGCCGCGTCGCTGTTGCCGGCCGCAAGTGCCGCCTCATAGGCCGCAATCGCCTTGTCCGCGTCCAGCCGAACCAGCCTGCCCTCGCGGTATAGGTCGCCGATGCGCAGCGCACCGGTGGGCGATCCTGCGTCGAAGGCTCGCTGGTACTCGGCCAGCGCCCTTTCGATGTCGCGCTTCACCAGCGATCCTTCGCGGTACAGGTCGCCTATGCGCAGCGCGCCGGAAGCGTTGCCTCCCGCTGTGGCGAGCTCGTAATACGCGATTGCCTGCTCAACGTTTCGCTCCAGGAGCTTGCCGTCGCGGTACAGGTCGCCAGCGGACAAATAAGCGTCCACGCGGCCACCCTCGGCCGCGGCGAGGAATTTCTCGAGGGCCCGGTCGCCATCTCCGCTCTTGGCGTAAAGGTCACCGAGGCGCAGAGCGCCTCCCATGTCACCGGCAGCGACGGCCTTTTCATAGTATTCCATTGCCTTGGGGGCATCGGCGGCAACGAGTGCCCCGTCCCGGAACAGATCTCCCAGGCGCAGATACGCGACTGCCGCGCCGCCCTGAGCGGCAATCTCGTAATATCGGATCGCCCGCTCGCCGTCGCCGACAGCTGCGAAACGCTCGGCCAGCCGCTGGGCCGCCGTCATGCTGCCGGCCTCGAGCGCCTTCTCGTAGTACGCAACGGCACGATCCCAATCCGGCTCGACCAGTCGCCCGTCGCTGAATACTTCGCCCAGGCGGATGTAGCCGCCGACCTCCCCTGAGGAGATCGCCTGCTCGTAGAAGCCGATGGCGGTCTCCGCATCCCTCGGAATCAGCGTCCCCTGCGCATAGAGGTCGCCAAGGCGCAATAACGCGCCGTTGGCACCGGCATCTGCTGCTGCACGGTAATAGTGCTCCGCTTGAGCGCCATCGGCTTCGACCACCGTGCCGTCGCGATAAAGGTCGCCGAGCCGAAGCAGCGCACTCGTTGCACCGCCCTCCGCCGCACGCGTCAGATAACTGAGGGCACGATCTGCGTCGTTGCGGCTCGCGTAGACTTCGCCCAGGCGGAGCGCCGCGACCGCGTCATCGCGCGCTACGCCCTGCTCGTAATAGGCAATTGCCTTGTCCTCGTCCTTCGCGACGATCTTCCCGTCGCGATAGAGGTCGCCGAGTTTCAACAGCGCCAGCCGGCTGTCGGCCTCTGCCGCAAGCTCGTAATACTGCACCGCCTTTGCGCCGTCGGCGGGAAGACTGCCCCCCGCTGCGTAGATGTCGCCCAGCCGGATGCCGGCGGCCGGAGGATCCTGGTCTAGTGCCCGCTCGAGCCAGCCGATCGCCAGGCCGATATCGTTGCCCCGTTTGGGATCGCGGAAGTAGTCGGCCAGCTTGATCGCGGCGGAGGTCCGCCCTGCCTCCGCCGCCTGCTGGAAGTAGGCCAGTCCTTTTTGCACATCCGGCGCGAGGCCGCCCTCGCTGCCTTTCACAAAGAGGTCGCCCAGCCGCTCTGCCGCCGCCGTGTCCCCGGCCGCCAGGGCCTTGTCGTAGTAGAAGACGGCCCGCTCGGGGTCGGGCGGCAATCCCTTTCCGTCACGGTAGAGATCGCCAAGCCGCAGCAAGGCGCCTCGCTCGCCGCCGTCGAAGGCAGCCAGGTAGGCAACCACCGCTATTCCCGCATCCGGCGGGACGATTCTGCCGCCGCTATAGACGTCGCCCAGCAGCATCGAAGCCTGGCGGTTTCCCGCACGGGACAGCAGGCTGAGTTCGGCCACGACGACGCAGTGGTCGGTGCGCCGTGCCGGATCCGACAGTATTTCGCGGATTTCAACGAGCGGTCTTGCTGAAATCGCGGATTGAGGAATGTCGGCGGCCGCGCAACTCGGTTCGGCCTCCTGGGCGCTCGCGACTCCGAGCGTGAGCACCAGGCAAAGCATGATGCCCGGGGCAGCAACGCCGATCTTACGCATCTGGTACTTCCTCCCGCGGACCTGACGGTCTCGCCACGCACAAGAGTAAATATTGTTCGAATGCCTTGCAAACACAGCTTGGCCGCTGCCTTAACAGCGGGGCGGACGGCAAGGGCGCCGGAGGGGCAGGCATCGGAGCCGGACGCCTTGCGGAAGCCCGGATTCCAACTAGGCTTCAGTCTCAGGGCAAGCATAAGGCAGATTTATCGATGTCGCGACAGCTGCCACCCCTCACCGCGCTTCGGGCTTTCGAGGCGACGGCCCGGCATCTGAGCTTCACCCGCGCGGCCAAGGAACTCGGCATGACGCAGGCGGCCGTGAGCTACCAGATCAGGCTTCTCGAAGAACGCGTTGGCGCGCCGCTGTTTCTGCGGAAACCGCGCGGCGTCGAACTGACAGAAGCCGGGGAGCGACTTGCGCCCAGGACGAGCGAGGCCTTCGACATCCTCAGGGAGACCTATGGGCGCTTCGCGGAGGAGGAGCAGACAACGCTCACCATAAGCACCATGCATACCTTCGCCGCGCAGTGGCTTGCCCCGCGGGTCGGCACGTTCCAGCTCATGCATCCCCGGATCGCGGTGCGGCTCGAAACCACGGAGCGACTCGTCGACTTCGCCGCCGAGGAGGTCGACGTCGTCGTCCGCTCAGGCATGGGCAAATGGCCCGGCCTCATCGCGCACAAGCTCCTCGCCGTCCGGTTCACGCCCATGCTCTCGCCCAGGCTCGCCGCCTCGGTCGGCGGGGTGCGCGAACCGGCCGACATCCTGAAGCTGCCGCTCCTCGATCCCAGGGACCCCTGGTGGGTCACCTGGCTCCGGGCCAATGGCCTGCCGCTCGACATTCTCGAAAAGCAGACGACGCCCTCGCTCAGCATGCAGGCGCTCGACGCGGCTGCGGCAATGGACGGGCACGGCGTGACGCTGCTGACCCCCGCCTACTTCCGGCGCGAACTTGCCGAGGGGCGCCTGATCCAGCCGTTCGAGCAGGTTATCGACGAGGGGCAGGCCTATTGGCTCGCCTACCCCGAAACCCGGCGCAACGCACCCAAGATCAGGGCCTTCCGCGATTGGATCATCGCCGAAGCGGCGCGGGAGATCTGAACGGCGAAGGAGGATTGGAGCGGGTGAAGGGAATCGAACCCTCGTATTCAGCTTGGAAGGCTGCTGCTCTACCATTGAGCTACACCCGCGCGTCCTGCGATTTAGTGGCTGGGGCGCGGCTAGGCAAGGCCCCGCCGCGCCGGCCCGGCGCTTCACGTCGGGGGGGAAGCGGCCGTGCTCACCGGGTGCCCTCTTCGGCATACACGGCTTCGGCCAACCCGCGGATATAGCCGATGGCGTAGAGCCGGCCGAAGGCGGAGTACCCGGCGTGCGTGTTGCTGTCGCCCTCGACGGTCGGCACGTGGTCGGGCCGCAGCACGCCGTCGAAGCCGATGTCGCGATAAGCCCGCATGCAGGCGAGCATGTCGGTTTTGCCCGCGTCGTGCCAGGTCTCCTCGAAGCGCTCCGGCGTGCCGCGCACGTCCCGGAAGTGGACGAATGAGATCTTGTCGCCGAAACCGCGGATGGCGCCCGGCAGATCGTCGGTCATCAGCGTGAAATTGCCCTGGCAGAGCGTGATCGTGTTCACCGGGCTCGGCAGCATCTCGACCAGCCGGCGGAAGTTCTCGATCGAGCGCATGATGCGGCCGACGCCGCGAATGGGCGAGAGCGGCGGATCGTCGGGGTGCATGGAGAGTTTGACCCCTGCTCTTTCGGCCACAGGCACGACACGCCGCAGGAAGTATTCGAGGTTGGCCCAGAGTTCGTCCTCGCCGATAGGCGCGCCATCCGTCAGATCCGCCGGTACGTCATCGATGTCGAAGCTCGTGACCACCGAGCCGCCGCGCGAGGGCGTCGCCTTGTTCGTGCGCAGCCAGTTGAAATCGGCCATCCACTCGTAGCACCAGACCGGGATGCCGAGCCGGCCCATGTTCTCGATCAGCGCGCAGACGGAATCGATCTCCTCGTCGCGTCCGGCGAGCCCGCGCTTGGCCTTGTTGAGAGGCGGCCGCGCCTCGATCACGGCGAGCTCGAATCCCGCCTCCTCGTATCGTTGCTTCATCCGGCGCAGCGGGTCGAGGTCGCTCACCCGCTCGCCAGGGCGGAGAGCGTCGAACGGCAGGCCGCCGACGGCGACGTCGATGCCCGCCTGCTTCGCGAGCTTCCAGACGGGTGTCGGTTCCGGGTTTATGAATTCGGCGATCCTGAGCATCGTGAAAACCTGGCGGGATGGTGTCGTCGTCCCACCGGCTTCGCGTTCCGTGGGCGCTCCGTCAAGGCCACGACGCCCGTCTCAGGATTCGGCCGGCTCCAGTATTGCCCGCTCGGCCCCGTGCCGCGCGACGAGACGCATCGTCTTGCGCCGGACGTGGAGCGCGTCCACCTCGATCGCTTCCCAGCCCTCGGGCAGCACGACCGGCCGGTCTGCCCAGGTGTCGGGCTCGCGCGAGGACGGCCGCAATCCGGGAAAGCCGAGCAGCAGACCGATGAGGAAGCCGCCGATATTGGCAATGAAGGGTCCCGCGGGCGGCTGCTCGGGGAAGGCATCCGGGCGGTATTCGAGCGTCTGGGCGAACCTTCCCGTCACGAACCGGCCGTAGCCGTCGTCGAGTAATTTCGCGGCCAGCCGCCTGTTGCCGGTCCGGGCTGCCCAGACCCCGAGCAGCGCCGAGAGCATCGGCGCGCCCGCGTATTCGTCGGCGCGTTCAAGATAGAAGTCGAGCGTCGCGCGCTCGACGTCCGGCGGCAGGGCGAAGCCCACGGGGAAGATGCCCATCAGCGGGTCGGGCGTTTCGCCCTTCTCCTCGTTCCGGCGATAGCCGTCGTGCGAGAGGATCACCTTGCCGCGCCGGGGAATGACGAGCCGCTCGGCGATGTCCGCCCATTTGGCGTCGTGCATCCTGCCCAGCTGCCGTGCCGTCTCGATCGCTTCGAGCAGCATCACCTTGGCGGCCATGTTCGCATAAGCCGGATTGTCGATCGCTTCGGGGCGCTCGGCGATGCCCATCGACTGCTTCGTTTCGTATCCGCGGGCGGTCTCGGTGACGCGGGAGGCGAACCAGTCGGCCACTCCGGAGAGCACCGGCCATGCGTAGTCGTCGCGGTAGCGCTCCTCGCCCGAGACGTTGGCGTAGAAGGCGAACCCAAGCGCCACGTCGAGCGAGGCGTGATCCTCGTACCAGGCGGCAGTGCCTGGCAATGGCGCGGCTTCCTCACCGCTCGAGGCCGAGCTCTCCCAGGGGAATTGCAGGCCGCGCCGGCCGTTGAGATGGGCGTTGCGCCGGGCAGCATCGAGCTTGCCGTAGCGGTAGCCGAGGAGCGACGCGGCCGCCTCGGGCTGGAACAGCGCCAGAGGCGGCAGCGCGAAGGACTCGATGTCCCACATCACGTGGCCATAGTAGTAGTGATAGTCGTGCCAGGTCGCGAGGCCGAACATCGACGTCGATGCCGGACTCGATGGATGGATCGAGGTGTTGAGATAGAAGAACGCCGCGTCCGCGAGCGCCTGCCAACTCCTGTCCGCGCCCACGAGGCGGATACGGGAGCGCCAGAGGTCCTTCCAGCGGCCGCGGTTTGCCGCACGCAGCGCGTCGAAGCCGTCGCGCATGGCCTTTCCGAGAAGCCGCGCCGCCTGATAGTCGGGCTGCCGGTGCATCTCGCCGGCTACGACGCTGGCGAGTTGGCGCAGGCGATAGCGCCGCCCTGCCCGCCCGCGAAAGCTTACTTCCGTGATCGCCTGGCGGTCGCGCCATGGGCCGCGTCCGATCTTCGTCTCCGCGCCCGTGAACGTCAGCCCGTAGGCGATACCCAGCTTGCCGATGCCGCCTGCGCTCTCCCACAGCAGCGCACCTTCGGGCGAGGTTTCGTCCTCGCCTGCGGTCTCGCGCCGGAAGCCAATAGGCCGGCCCTCCATTTCTGCGCCGTCGATTCCCACGCGTAGCGTAATCGTGCCGGCGCGTTCGAGTTCGATCCCCACCTCCTGGCAGACGATCGTCGGCTGGTCGCGGCTGCAGAACGTGAGCACGGTCAGCCGCACGGCGCTGTCGGCCAGCCCGAGAACGAACTCCGTCGTCAGTTCGCCCGTCGCGAAATCATACGACTGCCGGATGTCCCGCGCCTGGCTCGGCATGTCCGAAATCCAGACGCGATCGAGCGCGAGGTCGAGCGCCAGCGGATATGGCGCCTGCGCCGCCGCTTCGATCCGCTTGACCGGATGCTCGCCGGTGAAACCGGCGACCATCATGGTGCCTGAGATGAGCGGGTTCGGCCTGAGGCGCAGGCCGATGAGCCCGTTCGAGAGGTAGGCGGGCAGCTCGCCGCTGCCCGCACCCTCGACGACCGGGGGACTGATCGGACCGTCGCTCACGTCAGCTCCAGTTTGCGGAGTCGGCTGCATCGACGCTGAGCGTCGTGCCGCTCACGAAACGGGCTTCGTCGCTGAGGAGGAACAGCACGGCGGCCGTGACGTCCTCCGGCTTCACCCAGGCGTGCCCCATCGGGGTCGCGGTCTTCCGTGCTTCGAGATAGTCCTCGCGCGTCGGGTCGGACTTGTCCGGCACGGCCTGCCTGTAGCGGACCGGATTGTCCATCATCGGGGTCTCGACCGGCCCCGGCAGGACGACGTTGACGGTGACGCCGGCTTTTGCGGCCTCGAGCGCGGCAGTCTTTGCGAGGCCGATGAGGCCCCATTTCGACGCGACATAGGCGCCGGCCCTCTCCTCGGCATGCCGGCCCGCCCCGGAGCCGATCAGCACGATCCGGCCGCCTTGCGCCTCCGTCATGACGCGCAGCGCCGGAGAGAGAAAATGGAAAGCGCCGTGGAGATTGGTGCGGAGTACCGTCTCGAAATCGATGGGATCGAGTTCGGCGAGCGGCGCCTCGATGGTGATCGCCGCATTGGCGATAAGGAAATCGAGCCGGCCCAGTTCGGCGAGCGTGCGTTCGATCAGGGCCTCGCCGAAGGCCGGATCGCGCACGTCGCCCTTGACGGCAATGCAGCGCCGCCCCTCCGCCTCGACCATGTCCGCCGTCTGTCGCAGGTCCGCCGCCGTCGCCCTGGGATAGGGGGTGCCGCCGGGCAGGTCTTCGAGGATATCGCACAGGACCATGTCGCAGCCTTCGCGCGCCAGCGCCACCGCGTGTGCGCGGCCCATGGCGCGGGCGCCGCCGGTGATGATGCAGACGCGCTCCTGAAAGCGCGGAAGCGCGGAAAGCGGCGGCGCCGGGGGCGGATCTGGACTGGGGTTCGGCTCTGCCATCGGGTCCTCGCTGGGAAGGACAACCAAGGCCGCGCGCGAACGTTCCGCGGGCAGGCAGGCGGGCCGGCTGCCCGCGCTAGCCGTTGCAGATCGACTTCACCGACCGCATCACCGCCTCGTCGGAGAAGACGGACTCCATCCATCCCGGCCGGAAAAGCGTCCTCTTTGCCTCCTCCACGGCCTTGAGCGCGCCGTCGGAGAGCTTTCCGGTCGGGTTCAGCCCGAAGGCGATCGAAAGCCCGATGCTCACGTGGCCGAGCATGAAGTCCATCGCCGCCTCGCGCGGCACGCCCCGGCGAATGGCCTCCTCCGTTGCCTCCCGCATCACCGTGCAAAGCGCGATCCCGACGGTTTCGGACAGGGCCGGCTCGAGGATCGCGATGTCCTTGAGCGTGCAACGGTGCGCCCTGGTCACGGGGCCATAGATGGTGCGCGCGATCTCCTCGCAGAGGCCATAGTGCTCTTCCGGCCCTTGCATGAGCGCACAGACGATGGGCTGCTGCGCGCGGACGCCGCCGAAGTAGTCATTGCGCACTTCGGGGTCCGGTTCGTCCGCGAAGATCGAGGGATGGCAGGGATGAGTGACGAAGTAGGTCACGTCCTCGCGTTCCGGCAACTCGCCGGCATAGGGCGCGGCCGCGTCGAGCATGATGATCGCCGCGCCGGGCGGGACCTGCCCGATGATCTCGTGCGCTACTTTGCCGATCAGCGCATCGGGAACCGCGAGCAGAACCGCGTCTGCCCGCGGGACCGCTTCGCCGAGTTCCACGCAGGACAGCCCGGTCTCGGCGCGCAGCCGCTCGCGTGCGGCAGGCGCATTCTCCACGTGGTCCACGGTGAAGCGCGAGGCCTTGAGATTGGTGGCGAGCCGGATGCCCATCTTGCCGCCTGCGCCGATCAACGCGATCCGGGTCATCACGGAATTCCTCTGTTGCTGGTTACGATGCCGTCGAGGCTTGCGCGGCTCACGGCCACGGCGTGCCTGCCATTGCCGTGGACCCGCGCCGAGCCCGGGATGCGTGCCGTCACCCCGACCGGCAGCTCGAACTCGATTTCCACATCCTCGCCTTCAAGCCGCCACGATACGGCAATCGGGCCATAGGGCGTCTCGTGAGTGAGGGTCGCGGAGGTGATCGAGCCGCCGGGACGCGGCGCGATCAGCACCTCGCGATAGCCGGGCTTGAGTGCCGTGAGCCCCCCAATGGTCCGGTGCATCCAGTCCGCCACGGCGCCGAGTGCATAGTGATTGAACGAGGTCATCTGGCCCGGGTTGACGGTGC
>CAYRNE010000047.1:0-2545 GCA_964425245.1 uncultured Devosia sp. | reverse complement strand
TTGAAAGCTGCCATCGGGCCTGATCGAATCCCAGCGCTCCCACATCGTCGTCGCGCCCTGGAGGACGGTGTAGAGCCAGGATGGACACTCCCGTTCCTCGAGGAGCGCATAGGCCGTCGAGAGCCTGCCGGCGATGGTGAGGGCGTCGCAGATGGCAGGCGTTCCGGCGAAGCCGGTCGAGATCCGGTTGCCGCGCGCGGCGACAAGCCCGGCGAGCCGTTCCGCTGCCCGATCGCGCTGTTCCTCCGAAGGGATCAGGCGGAAGCGCAGGGCGAGCGCATAGGCGCACTGGGTGTCGCTCGTAAGCCGCCCGTCGGGCAGCAGGTATTCCGCGACGAAGGCGCGCGCCACCTCACCCGCCAGTGCGGCGTACTTTTCCGCATCGGCCAGATCCCCCAGCGCTTCGGCCATCATCGAGAGGTGCCGCGCCGACCAGGCGAAATAGGCCGTCGCGACGAGGTGGGGATCGGTCATGGCGGCGATCGGGTCGTCCGGCGGGGCGGTGGGATCGAGCCAGTCCCCAAGCTGGAAGCTCTCCTTCCAGAGCCGGTCCGGACCGGCCAGCCGTTCGATCAGGTCGACCCAGCCCTTGGCGCTCGCATACTGCCGCCGCACGATCTCGACGTCGCCGAACCGCTGGTAGAGGACCCACGGGATGAGCACCGCCGCGTCGCCCCAGACCGCTCCCGGGCGGATCGGGGTCCACCGTTCGCCGCCGGGAATGACCGGCACGTACCAGGGTACCGTGCCGTCGCCGAGCTTTTTCTGCTCGGCAGCGAGGTCCTTGAGCCAGGATGAGAGGAGCCCGGAACAGTCATAGAGGAAGCTGGCGGTGGGCGCGAAAACCTGAATGTCACCGGTCCAGCCCAGCCGCTCATCACGCTGCGGACAGTCGGTGGGCAGGCCGACGAAATTGCCGCGCATGCCCCAGACGATGTTGCGGTGCAGCTGGTTGAGCAGGCCGTTCGAGGTTTCGAGGTCGCCCGTGCGGACCATGTCCGTGTGATAGACGCGGGCGAGAACCATCGTCGGGTCGAGTTCGCCCGGCCAGCCGGTGATCTCGGCATAGCGGAAGCCGTGGATCGTGAAGCGCGGCTCCCACTCCTCCAGGCCTTCGCCGCGCAGCACGTAGGTGTCCGTCTGCAGGGCCCCGCGCAGCGGGCGGGTATAGAGCTCGCCGTCCTGCAAAACTTCGGCATGCCGGATGGTGATCGTCGTTCCGGCCGGTCCTTCCACGCGAATCCGGAGGCGCCCCACGAGATTCTGTCCGAAATCGACGAGCGTCCGGCCGGCCGGCGAGCGCCAGATCTTCTGCGGCGCGATTTCTTCGGTACAGCGTATCGGCGGCCCCTCCGGGGCGATGAGGGTTGCCGGATCGCGGGTGCCGGTCCTCACAGGCGTCCAACCGCTCCCTGCGAAGCCCGGCGACGACCAGCCCGGCGTCTCATCCCGCGCATCGTGATGCTCGCCGATGTAGAGGTCGGCATGCTGGATCGGCCCGACCGCCGCGTGCCAGCCGTCGCCGGTGGCGACGGTCGTCGTGCTGCCGTCGTCGAGACGGCATTCCAGCTGCGCGAGCAATGCGGTGTCCGTGCCGTACAGGTTGGCGTGGCCACCGCGGAAGCCGAGCCGCCCCCGATACCAGCCGTCGGCCAGCCAGGCGCCGATGGCGTTTTCGCCCTGCCGCAGCAGCTCGGTCACATCGTAGGTCCGGTATTGAAGGCGGCGGTCGTAGACGGTCCAGTTCGGCGAGAGGATGTCGTCGCCCACACGCCGCCCGTTGATCTCGACCTCATAGAGCCCGTGGGCGCTGACGTAGAGACGCGCCTCGCGAACGTCGCCGGCCAGCCGGAATTCGCGGCGCACGCGGGGCGGACGCCGCAGCGCTTCCGGTTCTTCCCTCCATGACGGACCGACGGGCCGGGCCACCCAGTCCGCCGGGGCCAGCAGGCCCGCCTCGATTTCCGTCGCATCGCTCCAGGAAGACCAGTTGCCGTCCGCGTCGCGAACGCGAACCCGCACCGCAACCCGTTCGCGCGAGCGCAGGTGACGGAAGGGCCACGGTACCAGGACCTGCTCCGTGGAGTCTGCTGCCGCATGCTCCACGCCGCCATCGGCTGCCCAACGGGCCTCCAGCGCGTAGCCCGCCTGCACGAATGGCCGCGAGGCGACCGTTCTCCATGAGATGCGCGGGTTGGCTTCGCCGATGCCGAGTGCCGTGCGGTGGTGCTCCACGGTAGGAGCGAGGACGCGAGTATCGGTCATGATTCCTGTCGGTAGCAGCGCATGGGAACGACGCCGGGCTCAGCCCGCCGAAACGGCGACGCGCGACTTCGGACCATTGGCGCCGGCGCTCATCGACGGCAGGTTTTCGCGCAGCACGATTTCGATGCGCATGGCCTCGGGTGGCGGGACCGGTCCGTTCCCCATTCTCAGGTTCGAGAAGAAAGTCGCGCAGTGACTGATCGTATCGCCGGCGTCCTGGGTGATGACGGCATCCATCGTTCCGTCGATCAGCGCTTCGCGCGTGTCGGCAGTAAGACCA
>CAYRNE010000046.1:0-11618 GCA_964425245.1 uncultured Devosia sp. | reverse complement strand
GTCGTGGGGTCGCTGGACTTCCGAGAGAAGCTGCAACTCCTCATCCCTATGGGGTTTGCCCGCAAGCCGAGTGAGTCTTGGTATGCGGCACTGGAGAAGATCGTCAACTTCATCGACAACGACCTTCGCCCTGAACGTAATCGCATGATCCACGATACCTGGTTAAGCGGCTTCGAGGATCAAACGACCGTCCGCGTCCAGATTACGCCAAAGGTCGTCAACGAACAGGCTCGAAAAAAGGTCTTGCGCCTCGCGGTAGCGAAGGCCGTCAAAGCAGAGGAAATTGGCCAACTCTACAAGAGGGTCATAGGGGCAGCGGCCGAGATCAATCGACTTCGCAACGATTATGCGCTGCTACTCGCATTGCCATTGCCGAAGTCACCGGATCAAAACCCGTAGCCTCGGAAAGCAAAACTCAGCGCCGGCCTGTCGGCCCGAATCCCTAAGCTCGAAATCCTGCTTTGTCACGTATATAATGTCCGGTTCACCGGACACACAGGCATGAAAACCAGACACTATGTCAAAATAAGTTGACATCAAGATCCAGCCTGCGCTACCGGTTGCTGCGGCGCCCGGGGCGCGCAGAAGGGAGCCGGCGATGACCAGCAGGGAACTGACCGCAGCGGTGCAGGTCGCAGGCGTGATCCTCGTCCTCGGCTGGCTCGGTCTCGACGTGACGGCGAACGGGCTCGGCGCGAGCATTCCGGACGCTGCGGTGAGGCTCGTCTGGGCGACCGGCGGGCTCATCGTCTTCAACATCCTCGCAACGATCGCCGCGGTGATCGTCATCAGCATCGTGCTGGGCCGGGCGTACAGCGACGAGAAGCCGGACGAGCGCGACCGCCTGATCGCGACGCGGGCGAGCCGCAACGGCTACATCGTTACCTCGAGCTTTGCGGCGCTGTCGCTCCTCGCGCTCGCCTTCGCCGGCATCGATCCGGTGCTCGCGGTCTATGCGCTCTTCCTTGCCCCGGTCCTCGGCGGCACGACCGACGCGGTTTCGCAGCTCGTCTATTACCGGATCGGGTGAGCCCATGGGCAAGGGCCAGCCGCAGATCGCCAACACGATCCGCACGCTGAGATTTCACGCCGGCGAGATGACCCAGGCGGCGCTCGCCGAGAAGGTGGGTGTCACCCGCCAGACCATCGTCGCGATCGAGCAGGGGCGCTACTCGCCCTCGCTCGAAGTGGCGTTCCGCATCGCGGCCGTGTTCGGCGTGCCGCTCGAGCAGGTGTTCCGATGGACGGGAGAGATCGAATGAAGGCGATCGTCTGCGAGCGCTACGGCGGCCCCGACGTGTTCCGCTACGCGGAGGTGGAGCGGCCGGAGCCGGGGCCGGGCCAAATCCTCGTCCGCAATCACGCGACCGTCGCGACGCCGCCGGACGTTGCCTTCCGCAGCGCGAAGCCCTTCATCGTCCGCTTTTTCACCGGCTGGCTGCGGCCCAAGGAACCGGTCATGGGCGGCAGCCTTGCCGGCGAGGTGGTGGCGGTAGGGGAGGGGGTGACGGCATGGCGGCCCGGCGACCGCGTGTTCGGGGCGACCGACCTCGGTGGCACTTACGCGGAGTACGTACGACTCCGGCACGACGGGGCAATCGCGCAAATTCCGGACGGCATGAGCTACGAAGATGCCTGCGCGCTGAGCGAGGGATTCCTGACCGCGATGCCGTTCCTGCGCGATGAGGCGAAGCTCGCGGCCGGGCACGCGATCCTGATCAACGGCGCCTCGGGGAGCGTCGGCACCGTCGCGGTGCAGCTGGCGAAGCACATGGGCGCACGCGTGACGGCGGTCTGTTCGACGCGCAACCTGGCGCTTGTCCGCGAACTCGGAGCGGACGAGGCGATCGACTATACGCGCGAGGATTTCACGGCCCGGCGCGGAGGCTGGGAGGTGATCTTCGACGCGGTCGGCAAGAGCACCTTCACGCGGTGCCGCGCGGCGCTGAAGCCGGGCGGGGCCTACATGACCACCGTTCCGAGCCTCGGGATCATGTGGCACATGCTGGTGAAGCCACGGGGCGACGGGAAGCGGGCATTGCTTGCGACGACGGGGCTGCGGCCCGACGCGGCAAAGCGGCGCGACCTCGACCTCATGGCCGAGCTTTGGGCCGCCGGTGTGCTCAGGGCAGTGATCGACCGCCGCTATGCGCTCGGCGAGATGGCCGAGGCGCACCGCTACGTCGAGACCGGAAGGAAGCGCGGCAGCGTCGTCATCACCATGCCGCACGCGACCCAACCAACGATGGCCGGGGCCGCAGCGTAGCTTACGCGGCGCGCAGCCGGGCGAGCAGCCGGTCCGCCCCGATGAGCACGGCGCAGAAGATTACCACGGCGGCGAGCAGCGCGAGCACGCCGAGCATCACCTGCCCATAGCCGAACTTGCCGGCATCGAGGATGTCGTAAGGGTACTCGCCGACGACGAGGCCGCGCAGCAGCACCCAGCCGACATAGGCGAGGCCGGGGAGCAGCATCCAGCCGATGTCGCGCAGCCGCGCCGTACCGTGCGGTGCGAAAAGCGCCCACCAGGCGAGGTAATAGAGCGGGGCCAGGTAGTGGAGGATGACGGTCGCCACGAGCAGCCCGCCCTCGAACGTGTAAAGCGGGGCGAGCATGACGTGGTAGTAGACCATCACGAGCAGGATGTAGCCGCCGATGGCGATCTGCGTCACCGGCTGCCGGAACCATCCGAGCCAGCGCCGGCCGCTCAGCACCGCGACATAGACCAGCACCAGCCCGAGATTGCTGAGGTGCGTAAAGTAGGTCCAGAACCAGATCAGCGCGTCGAAGAGGTTGCGCGCGCCGGGGGTGGCCTCGCCCGGCGAGAGCGCGGACGGCACGATCTCGACGAAGTCGATACCGAGGCCCAGGAGACCGAGGGCGATGCCGATGACGGCGAGAGGATTGCGCAACGCGAGCCGGGGCCGTTGAACCGAAGCTGCGGCAGCATAGGGCTGGCGGCGATGTTCCGCCAACCCCTGTTGCGGCCTTGCTACCTCAGCAGCCACCAGTCGGCGCTGATCCAGTCCGGCGCGATCGGGCTCGCCTGGAGGTTGCCCGTTTCGACGTTGAGATAGATTTCCGGGCGCCAGACGTTGCGGAAGCGCACGAAGTAGCCGTTGCCCGTGCTCTCCATGGTCCATAGCGCGGACAGCCATTCCGGCCGTATCGGTCCTGACTCGAGCACGCCGTTCTCGATGTGCAGGTACTCGTCTTCCTTCCAGACGCTGTGAATGCGAACGTTGCCCCCCTCCGCCGGGTCGAGGGTCCACCGCGCGCTGAGCCAGTCGAGCAGAATGGTCGATATCCGCGCCGAACCCGCTTCGTTGTTGATGAAGGCCGAGGCGATCCAGCGGCTGCCGATGCGCACCTGCTCGCCGGCGCCGCCGAGGCTGCCGCCGCCGCGGGCGATCACATTGAACGGCAGGACCAGCCGCACGGGCTCGAGGCCCGCCTGCTGCACGATGACCTCGATTGCGGCGGGACCGGGTACCGCGACGCTGTCGTAGCAGTTCGCCCCGATGTTCGGCGCCTGGCAGGCATAGACGAAGAAGTCCCAGTTGTAGACGCTGTCCCAGTTGAAAACGTCCTGCGCGCCGGCGAGATGGACGACCTGGATGCCGTTCGCGTGGTTGCCGAACTGGTCCAGCATGGCGGGAACGATCACCTCGACCGGGTCCGCGGTATTGCGGCGGAAGCCGCTGATCTCGAGCCAGCAGCTGAGGCTGGGCAGTGCGCCGATGACGATGTCGGGGCCGCAGACCGGCACGACCTGCAGCGGACCCTCGTCGGCAAGGTCGCCGATATCGCCGTCGTCGCCGCCACCTTCGATGGGGGTATCGGAGACGCGGTAGCGATAGGTGACGCCCGGCCCATAATAGGCACTGATCTTCAGCTCGATCTCCGAGCCATCGCCCAGGGCGGTGGGCGTGACGTGGATGGAGGCCTGGTTGCCGCGGGTCTCCCGACCGCCGGGCTGCGCATCCGGGACCGAGACGTCGGTGCCGGGCGGGTCCTTGTCGAAGCTGAAGCCGCCCGTCGGCGTGCTGAGGCCGACTCCCATGTAGACCCGGTTCGGGGTGGCCTCCCCGGAGATGTTCAGGTTGACCGTGAACCCGGCACTGTCGCTCGTGCGCGGAGGCTGAGACCACGTCATCTCGACGCTGTAGGTGCTGTAGTCGGCGTCGAGCAGCTTGATGTAGCCGTCGCGTACGACCCACCGCCGGTCGGCGCCTGGATCGTCCGGCGTGATTCCGACCAGTTCGTAATAGGGGCCCGCCGCGACCGCCGGGCTTGCCGCAACAAAAAGGGCGGCCAGGCCGCCCATAACGATCGTCAGCAGGATGAGCAAAGGCCGCGCAGCGGCGCGGCCGACGTCAGTCAGGATCGACATGGTTCCTCCCCGCGGGAACGTTGCGCCCTACCGATGGCCATTTTCGCGCCGAACTGCCGCGCTTTCAAGCGTCCGCACGTACCCGGAGGCGATGACGAACGTCCGGTGCGTGGCGCCGCGGGGGTTCAGGCGGCGGCGAGCAGCCCCTCGAACAACGCCCGACCGTCGGTACCGCCCTGGGCGGAGTCGATCAGGTTTTCGGGGTGTGGCATGAGGCCGAGCACGTTGCGCGCCTCGTTGAAGACGCCGGCGATGTCGTTGGCCGAGCCATTGGGGTTCGTGCCCCCGGCATAGCGGAAGGCGACCTGTCCGTTGCTCTCGATCCGCGCAAGGGTCTCGGCGTCGGCGAAGTAGTTGCCGTCGTGGTGCGCCACGGGGCAGCGGATGACCTGGCCCTGCGCGTAGCCGCGCGTGAACGCGGTGTTGGTGGTTTCGACGCGGAGCTTCACCTCGCGGCAGACGAACCTGAGCGAAGCGTTGCGCATGAGGACGCCCGGCAGGAGCCCCGCTTCGGTGAGCACCTGGAACCCGTTGCAGACGCCGAGCACCATGACGCCGCGCGCGGCGCGCTCGCGGATCGTGTCCATGACCGGCGACCGCGCGGCGATAGCACCCGCACGGAGGTAGTCGCCGTAGGAGAAGCCGCCCGGCAGGACGATCAGGTCGACTTCGGGGACTTCCGTATCCTTGTGCCAGACGACGGCTGGCGCCGCGCCGGCGACCTTTGTCAGTGCGGCGATCATGTCGCGGTCGCGGTTCGAGCCGGGAAAGACGACGACGGCGGATTTCATGGACGGCCACCTCGGAAGCTGCCCGCCTTCAATGGTGAGTCGCTCGCCAAAAGGCAAGACGCGCAGTGCCGCCTCAGTCGATGAACTGAACGCCGATTTCGCGCAGCGCGCGCCAGACGACGCGGCAGGCATGCGGATGGTGGCCCGGCGCCATCAGATCGAAGGTGTTGGGCACGCCGATTACCTTGTCCACCTCCAGCCGGGCGCCGGTCTCGGACAGGTCGCGAATGATGCAGGCCATGTAGCGTTGCCCACCGCCGAAGACGATCAACGCTTCAATCATCGTGTTGCGACGCGGCGAAAGCCGGCGTTCGAGGCGCATGTCGTACATACCGAAACCCCCAGCGGGTACGGAGTATCGCGTACGTCCGTTCCCGGCGGCTTTCGGCGATGGCTCAAATTTTATGCGTCGTCATAGGCGAGGCCCGCGAGTTCCAGCCCCTTCAGGTATCGGCTGAGCAGCGACGGCTCCATGAACCTCAGCCCATCCCCGATGGTCTCAAGGTTCAGCGGTCCGTGTTCCCTCGTGAACCGGTCGAGCGCATCTCGTGCCGCGGCGAGGTCGCCGTGGTGCGCAAGGTAGGTCGCGAGGTCGCGATAGGGCCAGGTGAGGCCGGGCCGTTCCGCGAGCGCCTTGCGCGCCCACTGGATCGCCATCTGCGGCCGGCCCGCAGCAAAATGCGCGAGCCCCATCCCGAGGTGTACGTTGAACGCGAACGGGTCGAGCGGCGACAGACGCGAGGAGGTTTCGAAGGCGGCGAGCCCTTCCTCGGGATTGCCGAGATAGACCTGCCCGAAACCTCGCCGCATCCACGCCCAGGCGTGGTTCGGATCGAGGCTCAGCGCCTGGTCCGCGAAGGAGGCGGCCTGCTGCACATCCTGGCCGAGCTGCATCATCGCAGAGGCGACGGCGGTCAGCGCGGTCGGGTCGTCGTGAATCCACATGACCGCTTGCTCGATCAGCTTCTGTGCCGCTGCCCGCTCTGTCGCGAAGTCCCGCGTCCAGTTGTAGGCGACCTGCTGGCCATGCGCCCAGGCCGCAAGGGCCGCCGCCAAGCCGTAGTTGGGCTCGAGCTCCAGCGCCCGGTCGAGCAGGGCGATCGCCTCGGCATTATCCTGCGGCCGATGCGCCCAGAGGTGGGGGAAGGCCCGCATGACAAGATCGTAGGCGGCAAGCGTCTCGGGACGCTTGGAGCGTGCCCGATCGACCTCGACGCGACGGATCGAGGGCTGGATTGCGCCCGCTACCTCACCGGCGATCCGGTCCTGCAGGTCGAAGAGCTCGCCGACCGCGCCATCGACCCTGGTAGACCAGATGTGGTTGGCGGTTTCCGCCTCGACGAGCTGCGCGGTAATGCGAACCCGCTCGCCGACCCGCCGGACCGATCCCTCGACGATGTAGCGGACGCCCAGCTCGCGCCCGACCTGGCGGACATCCGTGCTGCCGCGCTGCCTGTAGGAGAACGCGGAGTTGCGGGCGATGACGAAGAAGTCCTTGACCCGACTCAGGGTGGCGGTGATCTCCTCGACGACGGCATCCGCGAAATAGGACTGATCGGCTTCGCCCGAGAGATTGTCGAACGGCAGCACGGCGACCGACGGCCGGTTGGACGGCGGCGCCGGCATGGCGCTGCTGGTCTGCGGCGAGGCATATAGATGCGCGCCGTCCGGGTGCCAGACATAGATGCGCACCGTCTTCGCGATGTTCTTGAGCTCGGTGGGGCCGAGATCGACGAACTTCAGGTCGGTCGCGCCCTCGAGGTACTGGTACATCCACTTGGTGATGCACATGCCCCCCGGCGGGGAGTGGCTCTGGACACGCACGGCCATGTTGATGCCGCTGCCGTAGAGGTCGTTGCCGGCGACGAGCACGTCGGCGAGCACGATGCCGGCACGAATCTGGAAGAGGCCGCCGCCAGGCGCCCGGATGCGGCGCTCGTGGATCTCGCGCTGCAGGTCGGCGGTCCACTGCACCGCTGCGACCACGCTGTTGAACTCCGCCAGCAGCCCGTCGCCCATGGTCTTGAAGATCTTGCCGCCCTGCTGGCCGATGGTCGGCGCGATCAAATGGTCGTAGACCCGCTGGACGAGCCGCAGCGTCTGCCGCTCGCTCCTCTGCACGAGACGCGAGTAGCCAACGATGTCCAGCGATACGATCGGGACCAAGCGTCGGTCGGGTTGCACCATCGATGTGCCCTGCTGCAGGCTGCCGGCACTCATATCACCGCGCATCTGGCGTGAGAACGGTCCCGGCCCCGGTAACGCGAAGATTTCCGGGCCTCGTCCGGGGTGGCCTCCGCGCCGTCAGTAGACCGCGGTCAGGACCTCGATTTCGCGGCTCTGGCCGGGCTGAACCTGGAATTCGCGATTGTAGACGGTCTCGCCGCGTTTCGCGAAGACGAGGTAGTCGCCCTCGGCGAGCACCGTCGCGGGAAAGGCGCCGATGTCGGAGAACACCGTCTGGCCACTCGCGGTCTTGACCGTCCAGTCGACGTCCGCGATCGCCTCGCCGCCGGGCTCGGTGACGAGCTTGAAGGTCACCTGCGAGGCGCGATGGTAGAGCGTGGCGTCCGTCAATTGTCCCGGCTCGACCCTGAGATCGGCCCGCACGACCGCATTCACGTCCCCGAAGTAGGAGACCACGTGATAGGTGCCGGCGTTTACGGTGACGATGTCGTTCGCGGCAAGATTCTGCGCGACAAGTGTCCGCTCCGACTCATTGCCGGCGATGAACACGTCGAAGCGCAGCAGGTTGATCGGGATCGCGACGTCGCCGGTGATCGCCGCATTGAGGCGCAGCGCGCCGGCGTCGAGGACGATCGAGCTTGTCGTGCCGCCCTGGGCCACCTCGATTGTCTGGCTCGCCTGCGCCCGACCATAGGCGACATGGACGACATACTCGCCGGGGACGAGCTCGAACTCCGCCGTCGCCTGCTCGGACTTTGCGGCGAGCGCCAACTCGCCGGAGCTGTCGGTCCTTGTGTCGAATACCCGCCAGACGAGCCCTTCGGGGATGTTCATCCCGTTCTCGGTGATTCGCGCATTGAGGGTCACCGGCTGCTTCTCGAGCGCCACGGCCGCAACCGCCTCGGTCGCCGTCATCGCTTCGATGGCCGGCACCGGCGCTTCGACTTCGGCCTCGGGCAGGGCTGCCTCGGTCGCTTCCTCGACGGGCTGCTCGATCGCCACCTGCGGCATGCGGTCGGCCGGCCGCGGCATCGGGATCGGCGCCTCCTGGGCACTGACAAACGCCGGCAGCATGATTGCCGCCGCGCCCGCCAGGATCGCCAACCACCGCTTCATTCTTGCGCACATCCCCCTGCTGCAGAGTTTCCCGCCGCGCGGCCCAGTGGCCCCAAAACCCCGAACGCTTGCGCTTGGAATGGGGAAAAGCTGTGTCATAAGCATGCACCCCTCGCAAGGACGGAACCATGGCGCGTAACCAGGTGCTCATCGATTACTTCAAGACCCGCCGCTCGGTCGGCATCGCGTTTCTGGACGAGCCGGGGCCGACGCCGGAGGACCTTGAGGAGATCCTGACGATCGGAACGCGCGTGCCCGATCACGGCAAGTTCGCGCCATGGCGGCTGGTCATCATCGAAGGCGAGGCGCGGGTGGAGGCGGGCCGGCGGCTGGCCGAGATCGCGCGACGGAACCGGCCCGAAATCGACGAAGCGAGCCTCGAGATCGAGCGCCGCCAGTTCCTTCCCGCCCCGCTCACCATCGGCGTGATCCTCTCGCCCAAGCCGAATCCGAAGGCGCCGGAGATGGAGCAGCTGCTGTCGGCGGGGAACGTCTGCTTCAACCTCTGCCACGCAGCATTTGCGCTCGGCTATGGGGCAAGCTGGGTCACACGCTGGTTCGGGTTCGACACCGCCGCTCAGACCATGCTGGGAGCCCGGGGCGGCGAGCGCTTCGTGGGCTTCGTCCATATCGGCACGCCGACCGCCCGGCAGGAGGACCGCGACCGGCCCCGGCTCGAGGACGTGGTGAGCCGCTGGCAGGGCTAACGCTTCATTAACGCTTCTGAGGTCTGGTTAGCGGATCGTTAACGGGCCGAATCCATGGGCGTCGAGCCGATCACCGTTCCGAAGAGCCTCGCCTATGTGCTCAACGCCGCCGGGGACCGCAGCGGCGTCGATTTCGACTACCTGCTGCAGACCGCGATCCGCGAGAGCAGCCTCAACCCCGGCGCCAAGGCACAGACCTCGTCGGCGACGGGGTTGTTCCAGTTCATCGAGTCGACCTGGCTCGAAGTGATGAAGTCGGACGGCCCGCGGCTCGGGTACCAGAAGTATGCCGACGCGATCACCGAGAGCGCCGACGGCGATTACGTGGTCGCGGACAAGGCGCTGCGGGAGGAAATTCTCAAACTGCGTGAGGACCCGCAGGTCGCGGCCGACCTCGCGGCGGCCTTCACCCGCAACAACGGGGCTTATCTGCTTGGCAAGTTCGGGCGCATGCCGAGCCCGGGCGAACTTTACATCGCGCACTTCCTCGGCTCGAAGGGCGCCGAGAAGCTGTTCGTCGCCGGGCTGCGGGACCCCGACCAGATCGCGGCGGAACTCTTTCCGCGGCAGGCCAGGGCCAACCGGGCCATCTTCTACGACTCCGAGGGCCCCCGGACGATCCGCGAGGTCTATCGCGCGCTCGTTTCGAAGCACAATTCCGGTGGCGTGAACGCCAATTTCGCCACCCAGCAGCTGGCGGCGGAGGTCCAGCCGCCGGTGCCCGCCTCCAAGTGGCCGGATGCGGAGGCGGTGCCGTCGCGCTTCTCGCCCACGGACATGTCCTTCACGCAGCTCTTTTCGACCGAAGGCGAGATCGCGCCGCGGACCCTGCTGACGGGAGCCGGGGACGAGGTCGACCCGGCGCTCTTCACGACGCTCTACGGTCGCTGAGAGGGTTAACGCTCTCCCAACGGACAGGGTGAACCGTTCCTTAAGCCTTCCGCGCTAGCGTGCGGTTGGGAGCGGCCGGAGAGCTTTATGGTTGCGTATCAGGATTTTGCGGCTCTGTGCCGGTCCACGGACAGCGAGGATCGGGGCCGCGCCGCACACCTCGCAGCGGAAGCCTATCTGGGCCACGTCGGACCTGCCGACGAACATGCCGCCCTCTACGCGGCGCTGATCGGCTTTCTGGACGATCCCTCGGTCAAGGTGCGCGCAGCTTTGGCCTACGCGCTTCTCCATGCCCGCGACGCCCCGCGCCCGATCGTCGTCGCGCTCATGCACGAGGTGCCGGTCATCGCGCGCGCCGTCGTCCAGTATTCGCCGGCGCTGCTCGATGCCGACCTCATCGGCTACATCCGGACAGCCGAGACGCCGATGCTCTATGCCGCGACCATGCGCGAACGGATCAGCGAGCGGCTCGCCGAGGCGCTGGTCGCGCGCGAATGCCGGGGCGTGACGCTTCGCCTTCTGCGGCGAGCCGATGTGCCGTTCGCGGCGCAGCGGCTCGCCGCGCTCGCGCACGACGTCGGCGCCCGGGATGCGGAGATACGCGGGGCGCTGCTGGCGCGTCCCGACCTTCCCGGCCGGACGCGGCTCCACCTCGTCGGTATCGTGGCAGACGCGCTCCGGTCGGCGCGGATCGTCAAGGGCGCTATTGCGCCGCAGCGGCTCGAACGGCTGCTGCGCGACAGCGCCGACACGGCGCTTACGGCCATCGGCGAGAACGAGCCGGACGGGCGCAGGGGAGCATACGTCGCCGAGTTGATCGAGGACGAACACATCTCGCCGCGCGTCATGCTGCACGCGATCGTCAACGGTCATGTGCTGTTTCTCGCCGACTGCCTCGCGAAACTGGCCCATACCTCCCGCGACAAGGTCTTCACGCTGCTCGAAGCCGGCAACCGCGCCGCGCTCAATGCGCTGCTGAGCCGCTGCGGGCTCGGCGAAGCCGTGCGCAACGTGATCGCGCGGCTCATCTTCTTTGCGCGCAACACCGATCTCGCCGACGACGTCGCGGCGCGGCACTACATCGTGACCGCACTGACCGAGGAACTGATCGTCGAACATGACGGGGTGATCCCGCCCGAGCTCGAGGACGTCTTCGCGTATCTGAGCGAGCAGAACGTCGTGCTGGCGCGCCGCGCGGCCCGGGGTGTGATGTCGGCCTTCGCCGGCGACCTCAAGCGCGGGGCGGCGCCGATGCCGCTCGACTGGGACGGCGATTCCCCGCTCGCGCTGCCCGCCGCCTAGTAGCGGAACTGCTCGGAAAGAACGCGCTCCTCGAGGCCGGTGCCCGGATCGAAGAGGAGCGTCACGCTGTGGGCGCGGTCCTCGCGCACCGTGACCTCGACCACGTTGCGGAATTCGACGTTGTCGGCGACGGCGTTGGTCGGGCGCTTCTCCACCTCGCGCATGCGGAAGGTGACGACCGCATGGTTGTTGAGGATCGCGCCGCGCCAGCGCCGCGGCCGGAACGGGCTG
>CAYRNE010000045.1:0-11658 GCA_964425245.1 uncultured Devosia sp. | reverse complement strand
CCTCGGCGTTGAGGCTGGTCCGTGCGACATTAGCGACATTCCGATCCGCACGAAGCTCTGCGCTGGCTGCGATCTGCGTGGTCTGCTTCAGGCTCTCGCTGGTCAGCCGCAGGATTTTCATGGTCGGCGTTTCGGGGGTCACTCCCCACTCACTTTCAGCGATGAAAGAAAGTTGTGCCTGATCCGCAACAGCAATCGTCATCTGATTTCTCCTTTAAGCGGTGACTTCGTCATGGTGAAAGGGGCATAGAACATTCATCTGGTACCACGGTGAGTCATCATTTGTCGGTACCACTTCCACCCTCGGGGTAGAGAAAACACAATCGCTGACTACACATGAGCGATACAAAGGCTTGATGGTTTCAGCCAATGCTTTGGCGGCGCCATCTCCAATGCCTTTGAGAACAAAGATCTGCACAGTGAGGATCCCTAGAGTTCTGTAGCGCCGGGGAACACCAAAGTCGGCTTGCTCAGCGTCACCCAAAAGAACAACCATGCGGACCCACACCTCGACGCTTAAATCAGGAGTCCCGGCCTGATTCGCATAGAAGACAGGGACGTCAACATTCGCACCGAAGTGTGCTTGGAGAGCTAGGCTAGCAGCTTCAGGAGTCATCCTACTGCCCTCCTAACCTCTTCGAGTGAAATAGCCAGCATGCCCTGTGGGGCTTGTTGACTATGTCCGTACTCCAGCTCCACAATGTACTCGACATTGTTGGTCACGTAGAGTACTCTGATTGGACCTTGGTGTCCCGACATCACTTTCATTGCTTCGGCTATGGGATCACCTGGCGGGGACGCATCTGTAGCCTTCTGGTCAATTGTGAGGCGCCACCCCCTACGAGCATGTCCTGTATCTACTGGAGTTTTCCGCATAACTGCAACAAGCAGATCAAAACCAATCTTCTTCATAAACAAGGGTAACTGCTCGTGAGTCAGCGTCTTGACAGCACGATCCATTGCTTTATTGAACTCTTTCAGACTGTAGTCTGGCATAGCATCTACTTTCTGAGATGGAGCATCCATGTAGCAATGAGATCACCCGAATAGATGGGACTGGTCCCAACTACCCGAAACGTGCTTCCTGCAACCACCACCTTCTGGCCGATAGCGGGCGTGAATTCCAGGTCTCCCTTGATGAAAATCTGCATATCACCACGTAAGATGGTGATGCCGTCGATGTACTTATTGTCGAACTCAAGAGGGGGTGACGATGTGATCGAATGCTCAGTCGACGTCGCCCCTGTGTAAGTTCCGGTCGACGGCTGGTACTCGCCCTCGGTCTCGACAGTCACAACACATGTCACGCCGAACTTGCTGAGCAAGCTTGCGACAACAGGCGTCATCTTATTGTCGAGCTCAGTAGCCATTACGACCTCACAATCACTGCCGTGCCCAAACCTTCACTGATGTACTCGGCCAAGAGCATTTCTGCCCTTCGGTACTTCTTTACCTGCTCTGCTCCACCCGATGCGTATTCGATCTCATCCTCCAATGCACCGATCTTCGATTTCGTCCGAGCAATGGTCCCGGGGTTGGTTATTGTTTCAATGATGTCTTCGGTCAACGCCGCGAGAGCCATCTCGTATGTTGCAAACTTCACCTTCTCCGGGACAATATTGCTGGAGATTAGATCCCCATTATAATTCATCACCCCGTATCTTGGCCACTTCAAGCGCTGGGTGAGAACTGGAGTCCATCCCGAGAATCTTCCACCGAATGTCAGGTCAATCCATTCGGTACCTTTCCGCAGGGCGATCTCTTTCTCAAGCTCGGTGGCGTTTGCCCATGCACTGTTCCCCCGTGACACGTGGTATGCGTCAGCCTCAGCTACAGTCGCGTAGCTTTCAGCATCATCTTTGCCTGTTCCATTCTCTACAATGAGTGCCATTGAATGCTCCTATTCAGCCACCAAGCAGACACCAACGGTAGACGACCGATCCAGGACAGCCAGGCGCCCCTCAGCAACTGTCGCACACACCGAGCCATCAGCATTGTGGACGATGACCGTGTAGCGGTAGGCGAATGAGTAGACGACAGTGGTTGCCTCGGTTTCAGAAGTCGTATCTGACAGTGCGAGATTCCCAGTGTCGCCCACCCCCATCTCGATGAGTGCATATTGCGAGGCTTCTCCCGGATTGACGATGGTGCCCTCAATGATGACCTCAGCGTCGGTGTCGCCGCCGTCGTCGACTCCTGGAAGACGAGTGAGGATCATCTTGACTGACAGATCGGTCCAGTCACTATCAGCGCCAGAGACAGCAACACGGAAAGCATTGCCAAGCGCTTCGGTTCTCGTCTCGCCCTTCCAGATCTGCACACGACCTCCTGTATGTGCTAGATCAGTGTAGACCAGTGATGTCGACGACGTCAGAATCGCGAGCTTCGAAACCAGGAGTTCTCCGATTGAGCCAGGAGTGGTGAGTGCAGAGCTGAGGACGTCCCAGATGGTATCAGCGGGGCTCAGGACAGCTGTGCCCGTCCAGTCAATGATTCCGTGACCCAGCAGGGTATCACCTTCGGCTGGAGCAGCTCCTGCCTGCTTGTAGATTGTGACGTAGTAGCGGCCCTTGGTGATCCAGGTGGGAAAATCAGCTGCGTAGTACCGTGATGCGGTCCCTTCCTCGGTGAGTGGGATATCGAAACTCCCGAGACTCGCCGTTGCGTATTCTACAAACGCCTCGCCCACAACATTCGCCGCGTCACCCACAGTATTCCGCACAATAGCGTAGAGAGTAGCACCCGTCTCGGCCAAGGGAATCTGGATCTCTTTGCCCATCAGCTACCTCCCACGGTATACCCAAACAACTGCCGTGTCGTTGATTCTTGCGGCACCAGTGCCCGGCGTAGTCCCATCGCATGTGAGGTACTTGTCCCCCGGGATGTCGCTACCGATACCGTCGCTTGTATCGCCATTGTCCCACATCTCTACACCGGAAGCGTGGTCCATGGTATTCACATCGCCGCTGGTGTTGACGCAGCGAACTAGGAAGAGCCATGATTCACCGACGCCGACGCTGATAGCGGTTTTGCCCTGGACGATGTCGCCCATGTCACTAGCTGTCTCTGGGACTGAGACCTCCCATCCCACTACATTGTCCCCCTCGCCGGCTGAAGGTGTAAGCTCCACTAGCTTCGTCCATGTAGTGGTCTTGACGGTGCGGTGGCGTGCGTCTGCTGGATCAGCTTCTCCATTGCCATTCGAATCTCGCCACCCCCAGATCTGAATGAGTGTGACCCGCGAGTTGGCTGTCGCCTGATCGATTCCCGTCTGCCCCGAATGAGCGTAGCCGTTGATGGTGGTGAGTTCGCTAGCCGTAATCCACTTGGTAGCTGAGCCCGCGACGACATCCTGGAGGACACCCCCAGCGACGGCAGCGTCAAAGACCCCGTCAGTATCTTCGATTGCTGCACTCGGCTTGATGCTGCCCATCCATGCGTGGGCCTGGAGTGCGAGCATCGACAGGATGAGAGCTACTAGCAGGATTCGGCTGTTCATCGAAGCAGACCCCCCTTGAACTCGGCGTCGTCTCGGCCCTGAGCCCAGAGGACAATTCCTGCCCATCCCTGTGATTCAATCTTCTGCTTGAGGGCGGGCCACTTGTACCGCCATGTGAGCCGGACCCGATCATCGACGACCTTACGAGTTCCGACGAACTCCCATAGGATCACAGGCTTGTTCTGGGGGATGCCCAACTGGCTCCGGGCTTCTTCGAGTGTCCCAGCTTCAAACCAGGCGAATCCGTTGATGTTGTGGACAGCGAAGCCGTCCCAGTTGTGGCCCCCATCCGGGAAGCTCTGCACCCACCGGGCGGAGGCCTGATACTTGCTGTCGTAGTCTTCCACGTTGACGTAGCTGACCGACAGCAGCAGCGGCGCAGACGTCAGTGACCGCATCGCCACTCGGTGCTGCTCCAGCCGCTGTGCAGCCTCCGCGTACTGGTGCTCCTGCAGGTCCGCGTTGAGCGCGTGGCCGAGCACAATCGCCTTGACCTGAGGCAGGCCGGCTACCGCGATAAAGTCATCCGTGATCTCGTGGAGCACGGAGACCAGAATGAACTGCTTACCGGGGTGCGCCTTGACCCACGCGGCAGGGTCCCGCTGGTTACGATGAAACACCACGACCTGATACGGCGCCCCGGCCGCGTCCTGCAGGGCTAGGGCCGTCGGGTTGCCCAGGACGTCCCGGGTCGTGCCTAGGGCCAGCACCGCGCGGATATTGTCGGGCAGGGGGTTGACCGTGCTGAATCGGGGCCAGCCGGCCTCCCGGGCGATCTGTTCCGCCAGGTCGTCAGCCTGCAGCCGCATTGCCAGGATGTACCCGGACCACGCGTCCAGTTCGATGCTCTTGCCTTCCAGCGTCGCCAACCTGGCCCCCGGCTGCACCACCTGCGTATCCGCGGCGGCCAGCGCCTGCAGGCGGACCGCCACCTGCGGGGATACGGCAACCGCGGACGGTCCGCCCGCCGTCACCTGGATCGCACCGGACACGTCCCGGTTCGCGGTCGCTTCCGCCCGGACCAAGTCGGCCACCGTGGGGGTATCCGCCGTACCCGCCGCGGCGTTTACGGCCAGCACGGGGGACGACGCTGCCGCAGTCGCCGCTGCGGCCATTGCGGGAAGCTCGACAGCACGGAGAGCGACGACCTGCACGGCTTCCACGGGAGTCCCTACGACCTGACCGGCCACTACCGGTGTCGCCGCGACTGCCGTATCCGCCACAAGGCCCGGCATGGGAGCAACGCGCACCGGTGACGGCACTAGCTGACGGGGACGCAGAGGCTGCTGCGGCTGCGTCGCGATCCGCTCCTCGATGACCGGCGCGGGGACGTCTTCGCGCGGTGCCATCATCCACACGCCGGCGCCCAAACTCCCGGCAATCGCCGTCAGTGCCACCGTCTGTTTTACGCGGTCGAGTTTGCTGGGTTTATTCGTTGGAGAGGGCATTGATGATCTTCTCGATCTTGGTGTAGTCGGGCTCAACGACATTGCCGTTGCCGTCCTGGCCGCCCAGAGCCTGCAGCGCGGTATTCGCCGGCTCGTTGTACGACTGGCTGCCACAGCGAATAGCGGGCACCAGGGCGGAGGTCGCGACGAGGGTGTAGGCATCCGGGTCGGCCACATCCGCCACCATGAGCGTCAGGGCCTCGCGCGCCGCGTCCTGGAAGCGTCCTTCCAGCATGGCCTTGACCCAGCGCTGTCGGGGGGTATCCGTGGGGATGTTCGCCGCCCACGCCTTCTCGGTGTCGGAGACCGCCAGCAATCGCAGGTCGCCCCCGTCCACCAGCTGCTTGCGGAACTGCATCAGCGTCAGCGGGTCGTACCGGCCCGTCTCGGCCAGCGCCGCCACCAGATCGTCGGGCTTCTCCACCGTCAGCAGCATCAGCGGCGAACCGACGGGCAGCAAGGCCCGAAGCCAGGGCCGGTTAATCATTCCTGTATCATTGTTCTGTAGATACAGCTGGAAATCTTCGGTGGTGTCCGATGCGTTAAAGCCGCGATCCAGGGCGTTTTTTACCCACCGGGCGGCGTGGATGGGATTGCCCATACCGGCATGATTGCGAGCGTATCGCGACAGGACTTCGCGGAAGCATCGCTGCGCCTCGCTGCGGTCGTGGAGATAGTGCGTCATGCGCTGGTACCAGATAACCGCCGCCCGTTCCCCAATTTCCCCAGCTTCGATCCGTCCCTCGATGTAGTCCATGTACTGTTTCTGCTGCTCCGGCGAGATGTAGTCGCCGGACGCCGCCTTCGATAGCGTCGTCACGAAGGCCGCGTCGCTTCCGAGCCAGGCCCCCAGCAGGGTTACGGTCTCCTCGAACCGGTTCAGACGCGCCAGCACCACAGCGCGGTAGCGGACGGCCGTCACCACCTTGGCGAAGTCCTCGCGGTCCGGATACTGCTCTGCCCACTGCTCCGGGGTCCGGGCGAGCAGCGGCTCGGTCAGCGGCAGCACCTGGGGCGTCGTGGCAACCTCCTTGGAGGCCTCCCGGATATTCAGGAGCAGGGTGTCGAGGTCGAGGCTGTCCCCGGCGGGTTGTGCGAACCCCGTAGACGTGAAAATCCCCAAGATGAGGACCAGTGCGAAGAAAAGACGATTCATTGTGAGTCTCCAAAGGTAAAATGTGTGAATCTAACCGCCTACGATCACTTGTCCAAGAAATGCCCAGTCGCCCCACGATGTCCCGCCGTCAGCACTCTGCCGACCGCGAACGAGCAAGATCTGACCCGCTGAGAGTTCCTCAAGATCTACTTCTTGCAAGAAGTAGATCGCAGTCCCCACTCGCCCGTAGCCCCGTATCTGGGCTAGGCTGGTGACCATCCCTCCTGCGGGCACAGCGACGAGTCCGAGGTCCGTCGAATTCAGCTGTTCGTTTCGCCAGTACCATCCGGTCTGGCTGGTAGCGCTGTTGACATCGACGATGGGTGACGCAAACAATGCATCGCTTGCTGCAGCGAGCTGAATCTGTGCGTGCCATGCTACCAGATCAACACCCTGGTAGTGATTGAGGATGAGCTCAACCCCAACACTCGCGGCTACTCGCGTCGATGCCGGTGATGCCACTGGAATGATGCTCATCGGTAAAGTCCTGCGGGAATAGGGGTACTCAACGGCCCGCCTTCATCCTGCTCTTCGGCCTGCTTGACATTCGCTGAGACAATGCCGGTGTTTGCCCCATCCGTCACGCGGAATGACACTGGTCCTGGAGTATCGACATCAGTCGCATCGAGGATCAGTGCGTAGCGACCACTGCCTACTTCACGATCACACTGGGCTAAGCTCACACCCCACCCAACGAAACCGGGCTTCCAGACCGAGACAGTTAGCGTCTCGAGGTTGAGCCCAGTTGCATTCATGTTGACCAGAATCTCTTGGGCACCAGTGCCGAGAATCAGTTCCATGTCTTCATCCTCGTCGTCTATCGGAATTACAGCGACAACCGTGCAGACGAGAGCCTCAGTATGAGCTGGTGATGTCTCAGTTACATCAGTTCCTTCGACATCAGCAACCACAGCTTCGGTGTGCGTGGGCGATGTTTCTTGGACTGCCGCTGCTGGTGTGGCATCGACTTCAGCAGCATCAGTGTGAGCTGGTGACGTCTCGGTCGTGGTGATCTGATAGTTGGTGACAGTTGCCGACGCCGACTCGACGTGTGCAGGTGATACCTCGCCAAGATCACCAGTTGCTTGGACTATCTGTCCACTATCGACCATCGCTGGCGCAGTCTCAAAGAGCTCAGCGCGGGTATTGATGACATCAACTGCAGCAGCATCAGTGTGAGCTGGTGACGTCTCAATCAGAGGCCCCGCCGCCGCAGCGATGACTTCAGCAGCATCAGTGTGAGCTGGTGACGTCTCAGCTACATCGGCGGGAAACGGTGTCCACGTAATTGTTCCCGATATACCGTACACACGTACGGCGTAGGTCCCACCTGCCGAGTTTACGAAAATACTTAGCTCTATTCCCGTCCCATCGCCAGAATCTATTGGAAATGGGCCAAGTACTGCCGTTTCTTCATCAAATGTAAATTCGGTGTTGCCGTCGAATGCACCCAATTCAGTTTCGTCAAACGCAATACTCGCCCACCGACCGTCATGCGTAATTCTACAAGAGATGTTGCCTGCGGGTGTGTCGACACGCCATCTGATAGTAAGAGAGATGGAGGTAACCAGAACTCCCGATGGGCACTCCAGACCTAGCCGCAGTTCGTGTAAGCCTCCTCCGGTGCCTTCGGCCCTAGCATAGTTTGCAGTGCTGGGGTCAGCTAAAGCTTCATGCGCGGCCATTCCAGAAGGGACTGTGGGATCCCATTCATCCAAGAGTGTAGAAATTGGAAAGGTTGCTGAAGTGGGCATTTGAAACTGCTCAACTCGCCGGCACGGTGTGGGTCCAGGAGGTGATTTGGACAGCTCCTCCTGATACAGCGCTGGTGGTGTTCATGATCATGTTCGCCCCCGAAGTCCCACACGTGCCCGTCCAGAGGAGGTTGCCATCGGTGTCCTTCACCTTGTAGGTCGCAGCTGTGCCCGACGCAGACCAGGTAGTCGATGTGATCGAGTTGGCTGTGGCGACGCCCGTCGCTGCAGCACCGAATGCGGGGTTGGGGAGGGCGAAAGTCGCCAGGACCGTCGATCCGTCACTGTCGATGATCTCAACAGTTCCGTTAGCCCCGGCTCCTGCGTCGATCAGGTCAACAGTAGCATCACAAGCTGCGTTACGAGCAGCGGTCTCGAGGGTCAATGCCATCGTCTATATTCCTCTGTGTCGATCAGGTTGTGCGTGTGAGAAGGTCAGGAGCACGCGCTCCTGAAACGATCACTCGTCAGCAACGACCTTCTTGCGGTCGAGGCCCTTGGCCGGGGTCTCGGTCTTGTCCTTCTTCGCCGGGGTTGAGACGATCTCGGGAATGGTGTGGATCGACTCGTCGAAGTCAGCTTTGTTGATGACCACAACCTGGCCGTTGTTGAGCTCTACTTTGATGGTGGGCACGTTCTTCATCTTCTCACCTTTCACTTTCAGTCTTAAGGGTCAAGCGATTCTCGGACTTCTTTGTGATCCCCATCCTATCCATGATGAGGACCGTATTCTCTCTCACCTCCTGCACGGCCGGGGTCAGAAGGTCAAGCTCTTTGCGGTGCTGGTCGACTTCCTGGGAGAGTGATCCAACCCACATTCCCATGAGCACGAGCCCGGCTCCGACACTTATGGGTATCGACGTTGACATCCCAATCTTCTTGATCTCTCCACTCGTCATCATCACTCTTTCTGCTTGAACTTCTGAGACAAAAGAGTGAGGGGAGGCTTAGTCCCCCCACTCCGGCGACCGGACCCACACGGCCACGCCGAGCAGACCCGAATCTCGCATCACTCGTTTTGCTGAGCGATGAATGCTTCCCAATCATACTTGTGAAGCGTCCAACCCACCGGGACGTCCACCCAGCCGTAGTCGACGAGTTTGTTGTCGGCTCGGCTGTAGACGCTGACACGCACTTGGCTCCTTGAGCGCGCCGTGATAAACATAGGCGCATCGGGGTGCATGACGACGACGGTATCCTTGACCCACGAGCAGCCCAACCCTGTGAGAAGCAAAGCAGCGACAGCTAGGCTACTCATCGTCCTTTTCAAGGTTGACTCGGCTGATTTCAGCATCGATGTCTGCCTTTAGATCGGGGTCACCGCCGAACTGCTGGACGGTCTTCCTCTTACTCAGCTCCTTCAGTAGCGGTGGAAGAACCTGAGCGAGGAATACGGCCAGCAACTTCACCAGGGCTGTGAGCCAGCCCATCACTGGGCGTCAGTAGTCGACGTCCCTTCGCTGGTGACATCCTTGTCACGTGCGAAGATGGCGGCGACCGAGGGGAAGACGACGCCGACCGCGACGGTCACCATCTCCCAGTTAGGGGATTCGCCGGTGAGCAGTGCCTGCAGCAGCGTTGCGACGGCGATGATGAGGCCGAGGATGCCAGCAGTGGTAGTCTTCCAGTTGGTCTTCTTCACCATGGTGGGTTCTCCTTATAGGTGAAAGAGGTAAAAGCCGGCGGCTGATTCTTGATTTCAGCCGCCGGCTACATCGCAAGAAACGCAGACGATCGGCACGTGAGTCTTCGACCTTAGCCGGCGATCCGAGCGCCGAATTCAGGACGGATGACAGTGCCGCCGTAGAGGATGTCGTAGGACCACCGCGTCCGCTTGTGCTCACGGGTGATTTCGAGGCGGAGCGTGAGACCCGAGACCGGGTCGACGGCCGATCGAGTGATCGCCCCGAGACCGGCTTCCACGTTCTGGAGGGGCCGGGTGGCAAACGCAATGGCATCGCGATGGAAGGCCAAGTTGACCACATGCGAGTCCTTGACGGTGACAGCCTCGTCGCCTTCGAGCGCGACCTTGAGAGGGGGGGAGATCTTGAGAGTGACGTCGGTCGAAGCCGACGCCTGGGTTGCGTCCGCGGTCAGGACATAGGTCTGGGAATCACCCGCAAAGGTGATGATGTCACCCTCCACGAGAGCACAGGCGCCCGTGGACGCTGCCGTGGTGCAGACGATCGCCGTCAAGCCGGCAGCCTGAGCCGTACTGGTCTTGGCGGCGAGACCCGTGGTGATGGTGCCAGCCGTATGGACTGGGACGTTCTGATCCATGAACCAGCCGAACCCGAGCTTCTGCTGCATCTCACCGCGAAGGATCGCGGCATTCTGGCCGGTGAAGCTCATATCATGGAAGGCACGATTTTCGAGGGCGTTCGCCTCAGCGTCGGGGTTCAGGACGATCCGACGATCGTCCATCGGCGCCAGCTGATTGTTGAGGATGGCCCGGACTCGAGTGACGTCGGTGATGCCGGCGCCCGAGGAAAGGAAGGGCGTGGTGCCAGCCGTACCCTGGTAGCCGTAGAACTTGGTGTACATGCCGAGCAGATAGCTGTCGACGTTGTTCGCCAGCGACTTGATCGCCTCGCTGGCCTGCATGGGAATGGTCCCGTTCATCGAGGACAGGATATCCTTGTCCGTCATGTAGAACGGCGCCTCATACCATTGGTCGAGGGGGACGGCCACGCTGGTCGGCGACACATCAGCGGTGCTCGGGGGAACATTGGCAGGAGCGACGGCCTGGGCCGTGATGGCCGAGGGAATCGGTACGTCGATGGTAGAGCCCCGCTGCCCCGCCATCGACTCATACTGACGATTGACGAGAAGCGGCATGATCGCAATCTGCCTGAGGGCCATGAGGCCCTGTGCAAGCAGCTTCGGTGCGACTTCGGTGAGGGTATTCGCCACGGTGAGACCTCCTAGAGAGAAATTGCGTACTTGGTAGTCATCTTCCTCGGGAAGACAAGGGATGGTGTTGAGAACATCCTTCGAGGATGACGACCTCCAAGATGAGGAGGTCTTCTTATGCCATTGACTCTAAGAGGTCAGGTAGACGAGGTCAAGGGGAAGAATTATCAGAAAGTAAGTACTTGTGTAGATCACAGATTCACTCGCACGCGCTTGCCTATAGGTTGCGAGTGATCTTCGAAACCCGTGAGATCGTAGTGATCACTGGTTACACAGAAAGACCCGGAGGTCTCATCCTCCGGGTCGAGCAGCGACTAATATGTGTGAGAGCTAAGGCCTCACAGGTGGACGATCTGTGAGCTCTTGCCCCACCTGCCCCCGGTGGAAGCTCGATAGACGGTGGTGTGAGTTTCGCCGTAGATTTTCCGCAGCTCACGCAATGAACGACGCCAGGGATCGATGAGGTCCACCCGGCCTGCGAGATTCCGCCGTTGTGCGTTCCAGTAGCGGGCCATACCGGGAGTCATGCGGTCGGCGTCGACGATTGTGGGAAGGTTGGTCATCTGTCTGCTCCTTTGCGATTCTGTGGGTGGCAACCTTTGCCACCCTTCTATGCCTATAGTATAGGGCATTGAAAATCGAAGTCAACCTCGTGGATGGAAATTCACTAAAACTTGCAAGTTGCCTGGCTGCCGTTGTCAGTGCGAACAATGAAAGAATCGATCCGATCACCGATGTAGACTTTGACGAGCATCCGTGATTTACTAATTGGCATCGCGTCGAATACCTCGCGCCAACCCATTTCATGCCAGACCATGTCCCCACCCTTCACCGTGATCCAGTCCCGCATGATCACCGAGGACATTTCTTCGTTGCTGGTCATCTCTC
>CAYRNE010000044.1:0-11674 GCA_964425245.1 uncultured Devosia sp. | reverse complement strand
GGCGACGATGACCTGCGTCGTCCTGATGCCCGAGAAGCGGGCTGCTTCCTCGTTCTTGCCGACGGCGTAGAGATAGCGGCCGAACACCGAGCGATGCAGCACCACCCACATGATCGCCGCAACGACCAGCATGAAGAAGAAGGCATGCGGGATGGGGATCGTGGTCACCGCGCCATTGGTGACTATCGAAACGATGTCCGTGCGCCCCGTGGTGATCCATTCGAGGTCGGGAAAGTTCACGCCGAACGGGAAGCCGGCGGTCGCGTCCTGCGTGTAGAAGCGAGCGACGCCACGGTAGATGAGGAGCCCGCAGAGCGTCACGACGAACGGCTGCAGCTTGAGCCGCGTGACGAGGAGCCCGTGCACCAGTCCCATGACGAAGCCGATGGCGAGGATCAGCAGCACGGCGAGCGGCCAGGGCACTCCCTTGTTGGCGATCAGATCGACGAAGAGCACGCCGAGGAGCGCGATCATCGAGCCGACGGAAAGCTCGATGCCGCCCGTGATGATGACGAAGCCCTGAGCGATCGAGAACAGGCCGAAGAGGCCCACGAGGTTCGCGGTGTTGGCGATGTTGATGGCCGAAATGAATCTCGGATTGATCAGCGCCACGATGGTGCCGACCACGATGATCAGGACCAGCAGCCCCAGATCCTTCTTCAGCATGCGAACACTCCCCTAGGCCGCCTTACGTCCCACGGCGAGCCGCAGGATGTTCTCCTCGGTGCATTGCTCGCGGTCCAGAATGCCCGAAATCTGCCCTTCGTGCATCACCGCGACGCGATCCGAGACGCCGATTACTTCCTCCATGTCGCTGGAGATCATCATCACCGCCACGCCGGCGTCCGCGAGATTGCGCATCAGCCGGTAGATCTCCGACTTGGCGCCGACATCGATGCCGCGAGTCGGCTCGTCGAAGATGATCACCCGGGGCGACATGGCGAGCCACTTGGCGAGAACCACCTTCTGCTGGTTGCCCCCCGACAGCGCACTGGTGCGAACGCCGACGTCCGGCGCACGGATGTCGAGATCGATGCGGCTCTTCTCGGCCTGCCGGCGCTCCGCTTCGCGCGACACGACGACGCCCTGCGCATAGGCCCTGAGATTGGGCAAGGTGATGTTCTCGGTGATGGCGAGGTCGAGCAGCAGGCCCATCCCCTTGCGGTCCTCGGGAACAAGGAAGACGCCGGCCTTCACCGCCTCCGCGGAGGTCGCAAACCGCGCGGGCCGGCCATCGAGCACGATCTCGCCCGCTTCCACGCGGTCGATACCGAAGAGCGCGCGCGCCAGCTCGGTGCGGCCGGCCCCGACGAGCCCCGCCAGCCCGAGGATCTCGCCCCGGTGCAGATCGAGGTTCACTTCCTTGAACGGGTGCGCCCTGGTCTTGAGGTTCCGCACCGAAAGCACCGTCCCGCCGCGTTCGGCCGACGGCGGCGTGTAGGCGACCCTCAGCTCGCGGCCGACCATGAGGCGGACCATGTTGTCGTGGGTTATCTCCTCGCCATTGAGGTGGCCGACGAGGTGACCGTCGCGAAGCACCAGAACCCGGTTGCAGGCCCTGACGATCTCGTGCAGGCGATGAGAAATGAAGATGACCGCGATGCCGTGCTCCCTGAGGCCCGCGATCACGGACAGCAGCTTTTCGGTCTCGGCCACCGGAAGGCTCGAGGTCGGCTCGTCGAGAATGACCAGCCGCGAATTGAAGCTGAGCGCCTTGGCGATCTCCACCATCTGCTGCTGGGCGAGCGACAGGCTCGAAACCGGCGCCGAGGGCGGAAAGGTCGCACCGAGGCGATCGAGATAGGGCTTCACCGTTTCGCGCAGCTTGTCGGTGTCGACGAGCTGCAGGAAACCGAACTTGCGCGGCTCCCGCCCGACATAGACGTTCGCCGCGACGTCGAGATTGTCGAAAAGGTTGAGTTCCTGGTGAACGAAAGCGATTCCCGCGCGGATCGATCCGCCCACGGTCAGCGCGTTGTAGGAAACCCCGTCAATCTCGATGGTTCCGGAATCGGGCTCGACGACGCCGCCGAGAATCTTCATCAGCGTCGATTTGCCAGCCCCGTTCTCGCCCACGAGACCGATGACCTCGCCCGGACGAACCTCGGTGCTGAAATCGGCAAGGGCCCGCACGCCCGGATAGGTTTTGGAAAGCCCGGTCAGCCGCAGAAACGGCTCGGCCGTCGCGGAAGGGGAAGTATCGGCCGTCGAAGCCATGGCGGTCACGGAATTTGCGTCGAACAAAGGCCTCGCGGCCGGTCGAGAGGACCGGCCGCGAGATAGACGTCGATCAGAGGTCGGCGAGCTTCGCCTGCAGGTCGGCCTGGAACTCGGCGACGTTGTCCTGCGTGATCTTCAGCCCCGGGATGATGATGATCCCGTCCTCGGGAACGCCGGACGAATCGCCCGCGAGGTAGCTCGCGATCAGCTTGCTGCCCTGATAGCCCCACTCGAACGGCTGCTGCACCACCGTGCCCGCGAACGAGCCCTCGGCAACGGCGCCGAGCGTGATCGGATCCTCGTCGAAGGCGATGACCGTGACCTGGCCGAGCTTGCCCGCGTCGCGCAGCGCTTCATAGATGCGCGGCGGGTTGTACGAATAGAAGCCGACCATGCAATTGACGTCGGGGTCCGCCACGAGGATGTCATCGACGTTGGCGCGAGCGCGCGTCTGGTCGATGTCGTCGCCGCGAACGTCGACGAGTTCGAGGCCGGTGCCGGCAACCGCTTCGTTGTAGCCCTGGATGCGCTCGCGGGCATTGTCGGCGCCGGGCAGGCCGACGAAGCCGACGCATTTGCCGCCGTTCGGCAGTGCCGCCTTGGCAATCTCACCGGCCATCTTGCCGAGTTCGACGTTGGACGAGCCGAAGTAGGCGATGCGGTCCGATTGCGGCGCGTCCGAGTCGAACGTGAAGTACGGAACCTGTCCGGCAGCGCGGTTGATCGCCTCGGTCGAGGTGGCCGGATCGACAACCGACACGGCAACGGCGTCAACGCCGGCGGCGATCAGGTCGTCGACGACGCGCTGCTGGATGGCGGCGTCGGCACGCTCCGGATAACGGAAGTTGAGCGTGACATCCGCCAGCTCACCCTGCGCCTTCTTCACGCCCGCCTCGGCGAGCTTCCAGAAGTCGGACGGGCCGTTCACCACGAAGGCGATTTCGGGCTTGTCCTGCGCAACCGCCGCGGAACCCAGCATGAGGGTAACCGAAAGCGCGGCAGCGCACGTCACTGCGTATTTCATCATTTTTCCTCCCAGGGCCGCGTTGGCCGTAGTGCAAGTCGACGACGCCGCCCTCTCTCCCGGGGCGGCGCCGGACACACTGATACACGGTGGGCTAATATTAGTAAACTGCCGATAATCGACGGCCCTGCGAAGGAGGGTGGCGCGGGCGCGGGCGCCCGCGCCGCGGAGGGATCAGCTCCGTGAATCGAGAGCGTGGCTTGCCGCGCGGCGGGCCGCATCGACGGAGTCGAAGACCTGCCCGTCGATGGCGAATGCGTCGAAGCGCACGGCAAGAAACCGGTACCCCTCGGGCTCGGGAAGCACGACGCCCAGCGGCTCGCCGCGGACTTCTATCGTGATGGGCTTGTTGCCGTTCGGCTTTGCAAGATTAGTATGCTGCATGGATAGTCTCCCGTCGGCCGGTCACCAGGGACGGCCGGGTGCATTCTGTTCATGACGAAGGGAAAGTGCCGCTCAGGCGATCACATTCGTTTCGGAGAACAACACCCGCCGGAGGAGGTCGCGCGTTTCCAGGCGATTCCGGCTCGGGCTGTAATGCGGCGGTCGTTTCGCATACCTGTCTCCCTTCCGGTCTTCGGCCACCTGGGCCAATTGGCTGAATCGCACGACGGGAGGCTTACGCATCACCCGTGCATTTGTGTGGCGCTGCTGAGTCCGCCGCTTGGTTGTTGTAGGGCAGACATCGCCCGCACCAAGCGAAACTCGATTCAACCGTAGCAGCAGATGCGACCCTTAGCGAGGGTCACGAGCACTCATTGCGCGGCTGCGGGCGGAAATTCGTTTCTGCGGGAAACAAGAACGGATTTTGCGAAACAGGTCGAAGGGAAAAGTCATACCATTGGCGTCGAGGCTAACGCCCGGGCGCCTCGGCCTCCAGTTCCTCGCGCAGCATCTCGAGCTCCAGCCAGCGGTCCTCCGCCGCCGACAGCCGCCCTTGCGCCCGTTCGAGCGCGGCCGTCCTGCGGCTGAAGCCCTCGGGATCGCGCGAATAGAGTCCGGGATCGGCCAGTTCGTCCTCGAGCCGCGCGATCTCGGCGCGCAGGCGGTCCATCTCGTCCGGCAACGTCTCGAGCGCATGCTTGTCCTTGAAGGAGAGTTTGCGCGGCGGCGGCGCGGCGCGCGGCCTCTCCTCGCGGTCCGGCAGGCGCGGCCTGGGTTGCGGGCCGGGTGATGCCGGCGCCCTCCCGCCGGCCTTGCGCTGCGCGAGCATGTCGGCGTAGCCGCCTGCATATTCGGTCCAGCGCCCCTCGCCTTCGGCGGCAATGACGGAGGTGACGACGCGATCGAGGAAGTCGCGGTCGTGGCTGACGAGGATCACGGTCCCGGGATAGTCGGCCAGCAGTTCCTGCAGCAATTCGAGCGTCTCGATGTCGAGGTCGTTGGTCGGCTCATCGAGGACCAGCAGGTTTGACGGAAGGGTGAGGGCGCGGGCGAGCGCGAGCCGTCCCCGCTCGCCGCCCGAAAGCCGCGCCACCGGCGTGCCCGCCTGCTCGGGCGTGAACAGAAAATCGCGCATGTAGCCGATGACGTGCCGCGGCTCGCCATTGACCCTGACGGTGTCGCTGCCGCCGCCCGTCAACGCCTCGCGGAGCGTCGTTTCGGGATCGAGGGAGGCCCGGCGCTGATCGAGGCTCGCGATCTCGAGGTTGGCGCCGATCCGCACGCGGCCGCTGTCGGGTTCGAGAGCGCCGATCAGCATGCGGAGCAGCGTGGTCTTGCCGGCGCCGTTGGGGCCGACGATTCCGATCCTGTCGCCGCGCAGAATGCGGGTCGAGAAATCCCTCACGATCACGGTATCGCCGAAATGCTTGGAGATCGCCTCCGCATCGATGACGAGCTTGCCCGACGCCTCCGCCTCGGTGACGCCGAACCTGACCGAGCCTGCGGCCCGGCGCTGCTCGCTGCGCTCCCGGCGCAAGTTCTGGAGGCCCTCGAGGCGGCGCACGTTGCGCTTGCGCCGCGCCGTGACGCCGTAGCGAAGCCAGTGCTCTTCGCGCACGATCTGCCGGTCGAGCTTGTGTCGCGCGTCTTCCTCCTCGGCCAGCACGCCGTCCCGCCAGGCCTCGAAGGCCGCAAAGCCCTTATCGAGCCGGCGGGTGACGCCGCGATCGACCCAGACCGTCGCCTGCGTGAGATCGGCCAGGAAGCGCCGGTCGTGGCTGACGATCACGAGCGCGGACTTCATCGCGGCGAGCTCCGCTTCGAGCCATTCGATCGCCGGCAGGCCGAGGTGGTTGGTCGGCTCGTCGAGCAGGAGGATGTCGGGCGCCGGCGCGAGCACGCGGGCGAGAGCGGCGCGGCGGGCCTCGCCGCCGGAAAGCGACGATGGATGCTCGGCTCCGGTCAGGCCGAGCGCATGCAGGAGGTAGGTCGCGCGGTAGGGATCGTCGCCGGCTTCCAGGCCCGCCTCGGCATAGGCGAGCGTCGTCTCGTAACCGGAAAGATCGGGCTCCTGGGGCAGGTAGCGGATGGTCGCGCCCGGCTGGACGAAGCGCGTGCCGGCATCGGGTTCGACGAGGCCGGCGCCGATCCGCAAGAGCGTCGACTTGCCCGAGCCGTTGCGGCCGACGAGCGCCACCTTCTCGCCGGCGACCAGGGAAAGCGCCGCCGCTTCGAAAAGCCGGGTGGAGCCGATCGTGAGCCGGATGTCCTGGAGCGCGAGAATGGGCGCCGCAGCCATGAAGAAGTCCTCAAGCGAATTTTGCCGCATAGATAGCGGCAGCGGCCCTCGAGGCAAGCCTCAGGCGGCGGGAAGGTTCCGGAGCCGGCCGACCGCGTGGTCGAGAAGCCGCCGCATGTCCGCGTCGGGCACAGCGTGGCTCGCGTAGTTGAGGATCAGGTGAAGCTGGCCTTCGGTCTCGAAGTTCACTGCGAAGAAACCCGGGCCGATGAGCTGCATCGACATGAGCATCTCGGTTTCGACGACGCGGAAGGGACCGAATTCGCGCTTCATCTCGACCTTGCCGGCCGAGGTCATCCCCATCGCATCGAGCCGCATGCCCGATTTCATCATGCCGCGCCGCTGCTCCTCGCGGAACGCCTTCCAGCTGATCGGCTTGAGGATGGAGGCGTCGGCCATCTCCTTGGCCACGGTCGTCACGAGCCTGTAGGACGCATCGCGGGCCGCATCCCAGAACGAACCGCCGATCGCAAACGGCATGCGCAGGATGTCGATGTAGCAGCCGAACGTATCGGCGGGCAGCGGCGGCTTGCACATCCGCCGCAGCTCGATCGTCGAGACCGCGGTGATCTCGCTGAGGCCGTAGAGCGCGCCAATGGCGTCGAAAAGTGCCGCGCTGACGGTGCCATGAATGGTCGCGCGGTTCTTCCTCGTGAGGTCGTTGATGGTCGCGGTTTCCTCGGGCGTGAAGGCGTGCTTCACCCCGTGCGTCTCGCGCTTGCGGCGCCAGTCCGCCTTCAGCGGCAGGCGGATCGCCGGAACGTAGGGCTTGGTTCCCGTCCCCGATTTGGGCGGCATGTAGGTTTCGAGCGCCGGTGGCAGCCCCTGCTGGCTGGCCGGCGCCTCGCGCCCGGGATCGGCGAAGAATTCGAGCAACTGGCGCGACGCCATCATGCCGGCGGGCGCATCGGAAATCGTGTGATCGGTCGCGGTGATCAGCCGGCTGACCCCGTCGGGTCCGGCGAGGATCAGCGTCGCCCGCATGCGCGGATTCCGGCCGCGCCGCATGGGCGTCCGGCATTCCCTCTGCATCAGCTCGCGCCAGTCGGTTCCGGCGGGCAGCACGGTCAGTGGAATGGGCCCGGTGCCCTCGAGATCGAAGTAGGCCCGGCGCGTGACGAAAGGCAGTTCCTTGCGCAAGCGGAAGCCGCCGTAGCGGATATGGGCAGCGAGCAGCGGGTGGCGGCGCTGCAACCAGTCCAGTCCCGCCCGCACCAGCTCGGGCGTAAGGGGGCCGGTAATGGCCTGACAGCTTACCGGAATCAGCCCGCCATAGCCGTGCAGCTCGTGCAGATACTGCTCCTGCGGGCCGAGCTCGCGCGAGCGAACGCCGCTGCGGGCGTCAAGGCGTGCGTCCATGGTTCCCCTCCGGCCGGCCTCGCGGCAAGTATTTCAGTTTCCCCGGGCTTCCGCTACAACTGCCGCACAAGGGCTTCAATGGGGATCCGGGGATGAACGATATCGAAACCCAGGTGCTGGACTTCATCAGGGAGGAGCGGCCCGACCTGACGATCGATGCCGATACCGAACTGATGGAAGCGGGCGTCCTCGACTCGATCTCGCTGATCAAGTCGATCCAGTTCATGGAGCAGACCTTCGGCCTCACCATCCCCGATACCGACATCGATCCCGCGATTTTCGCTACACCGAGATCGATAGCGGCCTACATCGCGCGGCACCGCGGCGACACGCCGGCGGCCTCGACTGCGCCCGCCGAGAGGATTCCGGCCGAGTAACCAAAGACCCGAGGCTCAATCGACGAGCTGTCCGCGCAAGACCTTGCCCGCGCCATTGCGCGGGATCTGGTCGCGGAATTCGACGAGCGCCGGAACCTTGTAGGGCGTCAGCCGCGTGCGGCTGAACTTGATGATGTTGTCGGCGGTTTCGTCCGCCTTCTTCACCACAACCGCCTTCAGGCGCTGCTCGCCGGTACGCGGATCGGGAACGCCGACCACCACCGCGTCGGCGACGGCGGGATGGGCCATGAGCACATCCTCGACCTCGATCGGGTCGACCTTCATCCCCGAAACTTCGACGATGAACTTGATGCGGCCGGTGAGATAGAGGTGGCCGTTGTCGCCGATCCGGCCGAGGTCGCCCGTCAGCATGCCGCCGTTGGTGAAGACGGCGTTCGCTTCGGGCTCCACGTCCTTGTAGCCCCTGGTCATGCCGGGGGTCCTGACGAAGACCTCGCCGACATCCGGCGTCGGCGCGCTGGGCGTTGGCAGGATTTCGACCGTCACCTCGGGGTCGGGCTGGCCGACCGAGTCCCAGGTCGATACCGGATCGGGATCCATGTTGAACGTGACGAGCATGGTCTCGGTCATCCCCAGAGCCTGCCGGACGGGGATGCCGAAACGCTGATGGAAGCGGTCGAAGGTCGGTTTCTTGAGCGCCACGCCGCCCGACGAGGCCATGCGCACCGAACTCATGTCGACGTTGTCGGTGACGCCGGCCAGAAGGTCGAAGAGGAACGGTACGCCCGGCAGCCGGGTGATCCGTTCCCGCTCGACGGCGCCGAGCATGCGGCCGCGGGCCATCATGATCGGCGCGGGATCGCTCCAGAACACGGTCGTCGCTCCCGCAAAGAGATCCCCGCCGACGCCGACCAGATAGCCGTAGGACGTGTAGCTCGGAAGACCGTTCAGGCTGCGGTCGTCCGGCGCGGTCTGCTGCAGGCGCGCCGCGTGCTCGCCGCCGCGCACGAACGCCCCCTGCGTCCATGGCACGATCTTCGAGCGGCCGGTGGAACCTGACGAAAAGAGATAGATGCAATCGGTATCGCCGGGAAAGGTTTCGAGCCTCGCCGGCGTGTGCCTTTCGAGTTCGCCGACCGACATCGGCCCGTTGTCGCCCGTCTGCACCACCACAAGTTTGCCGCCGAGATCGGCGTTCAGGCGTTCGGCGACCGCGGAGAATTCCGGGCGGCACACGATGGCCTTGACCGCACAGCGCGCGGCCGTCGACCTGAGCTCGTTCGGATTGGCCTGCGCATTGAGCGGCACCGTAATGGCACCGATCGCGAACAGGGCATGCGACACGACGAAGATGTCGACCGAGTTCGGCATGAAGAGCACGACCGCATCGCCCTTGCCGATGCCGATCGACTGAAAGCCGGCCGCCAGCCGCTCGACGCGCGCCACAAGGTCCGCATATGGGTGCGTGACGCCGTCCTGCCGGATGCCGCTCGTGGGCGGAGCGGAATTGGCGATCTGCGTGATTCTCTCGAAAATCATCAGGCCGTCCCCTGTTGCCCTCGTCGGCCTGCCGATCCGCCCTCCGGCCAGGCAGCCCGCCTTGTATCGCAGCCGCCCCCCGGCGGGCAAATCCCCGCTGAACCCGCGCTAAACGCGGATCTCACGGATGGTTCAAGCCACACTCCGCATGGTCGAGACGCGTAGCCGGATCCCCATGTCCGGCAACGTATCGCGTCGAGCCGCGACGCGATGCGGCGTCGCGGCGCGTTTCCGGGCCTACCCCGCCGAAGGTCCGGCCGTGCCGCGGCGCCGCGAGCGCGGGATCAGTTCACGGCGGCCGTCGAGGGGTCGAGTGCTTCCAGCTTCAGCCCGAGCCGTTCCCGAAGCCGCCGGCGATTGCCCGCGAGGTCGGCAATCGTATAGCGCTCGAGCACGTCGAAGAAGGCGCCGAGGGCCTCGCGCAGCGCCGCGTTCAGGTCACAGGCGTCGACCAGCGGACAGGCCACGTCGCCGCCCTCGAAGCATTCCGCCATCGCGAAATTCTCTTCGGTCAGCTTCACCGTATCGAGCAGCGTGATCTCGCTGGCGGGGCGGCCGAGCCGGATGCCGCCGTGCCGGCCCCGGACCGTCTCGATCAGACCGGCGTCGACCAGCGGCTTGATGAGCTTGAACAGGAACAGCTCCGACATGCCGTGCGCCCGCGCGATGTCGGCGACGCGGCTCAGCTCCGGCTCGTTCACCGCGCAATACATCAGGGTCCGGATGGCGTAGCTCGATTGGCGGGTCAGCCGCATTCGTCTTCTCCTTGCGGCGCGCAACGACGCGCCCTGCGGCCACCGCCGCGGGGCGGAGACTATAATCCTTCTAAACCAAGTCAACTTTGTTGCGGTCTGCCGCCGGTCACGGGCGCGGATAACCACCGTGCAGCGCGAGGTCCGGCGGGCTCATCCGGTCGTATACCGACCAGTTCTGGTGCCAGTAGGGGTAGAGCAGCGGCGGGCGGCTTACCGCGTCAAGGCGCTTCACCTGATCCTCGGTCAGCTTCAGGTCGGCCGCGGCGAGATTGTCGCGGAACTGCTCCTCGGTTCGCCCGCCGACGATCACCGAGGTGACGCCCGGCCGCTGCAGCAGCCAGGCGAGGGCGACGCGGGCGCCCGATACGCCGAGCTCGCCGGCGACCGACACGACAACGTCGATGATGTCGTAGAGCTTGTCCCAGTCATAGACCGGGGGCTCGGCGTGGCCGCCGGTGTGGCGCGCGCCCGCGGGGCCCTCGGCGCCGCGGCGGAACTTGCCGCTGAGCAGGCCCCCGGCGATCGGGGACCAGACGAGAATCCCGAGCCCCTGATCGAGGGTGACGGGCACGAGCTCATACTCGGCCTCGCGCGCGTGGAGCGTGTAATGGATCTGCTGGGAGACGAAGCGCTGGTAGTTGTGGCGGTCGCTGACGGCGAGCGCCTTCATCAGATGCCAGCCGGAATAGTTGGAGCAGCCGACATAGCGGACCTTACCCTGCTTCACGAGCGTGTCGAGGGCCTCCATGGTTTCCTCGAGCGGGGTCGAGCCGTCCCACTGATGGACCTGATAAAGATCGATGACGTCGGTCTGCAGCCTTTTGAGGCTCCCCTCGCATTGCTGGATGATGTGGAAACGGGAGAGGCCGTTCTCGTTGGGACCGTCGCCCATGCGGAAGCGGACCTTGGTGGCGATCAGCGCGCGGCTGCGGCGCGACGGGGTCATGGCCTTGCCGATCATCTCCTCCGAGACGCCGCGATTGTAAACGTTGGCCGTATCGATCAGGTTGACGCCGGCATCGAGGCACAGGTCGATCTGGCGCTCGGCCGCCTGCTGGTCCGTGTCGCCGATCTTGGCGCGCCCGCCGAACGTCATCGTCCCCATCGTGATGGTGGAGACCTTGAGGCCGGAGCGGCCGAGCAGACGATATTCCATGACGCCCTCCCGTGTTGTCGGGGCGGACACTATCGGCACTTGCCGATGGATGGAAGGCCAGGCGACGGCACGCGCCTCAGCCGCTAGACGCGCTCCATCGCCAGGGCGATCCCCTGCCCGACGCCGATGCACATGGTCGCCAGCGCGCGCCTGGCGTTCCGCTCGCGCAGTTCGAGCGCGGCGGTGCCGGCGATGCGGGCGCCGCTCATCCCGAGGGGATGGCCGAGGGCAATGGCGCCGCCGTTCGGATTGACGTGCGGCGCGTCGTCGGGAAGGCCGAGCTCGCGCAGCACGGCGAGCGCCTGGCTGGCGAAGGCTTCGTTCAGCTCGACGACGTCGAAATCGGCGGGCCGCAGTCCGAGCCGCGCACAGAGCTTTTTCGCCGCGGGTGCGGGGCCCATGCCCATGATGCGCGGCGGCACCCCGGCGGCCGCGCCGCCGAGGATGCGTGCGATGGGCGTGAGGCCGTGCCGCTTTGCTGCCGCTTCGGACGCGACGATCAGCGCCGCCGCACCGTCGTTGACGCCCGAGGCAGTCCCCGCGGTGACGGTGCCGCCCTCGCGGAACGGTGTGGGCAGCCGCGCCAGCGCTTCGAGGCTC
>CAYRNE010000043.1:9319-11731 GCA_964425245.1 uncultured Devosia sp. | reverse complement strand
GGCGAGGTCTTCGTCCTCGCTCATGTCGATCGTCGGCTCCACCCGGTCCACCGCCAGCCCGGCCGTCAGATCCTTGGCCTTGGCCGGGTCCATCCTCGCCATGATCGGCGCCATTTTGCGCGGCGAGATCGCGCGGGCAACCCTGAGCAGAACCGGCATTTCGAGCTGGTCGAAAATCGCGGCCGCGTCCTTGGGCTTCATGGTTTCATAGACTGCGACGACCGAAACGAACTGGCTCTCCTCGAGCGCGCGTTTCTCGTCGACCATTGCCTCGATCCGCGCCTCGAGCGCCTGAAGTGCCGCAATCCGCTCCTCGATGCGCTTTTCGGCCGCTTCGACCAGCGCCATCCGCATGTTGATCTCACTCTCCAGGACATCGAGCTCCGCCCGCCGTTCGGCGAGCCGCTCGAGGATCGCATCGTTGCTCGGCAGAGAGCCGTCGGCGACGGCGAGGGGCACGATATTGCCGGCGCCGTCCTTGGTAAGCGGCAGAGCATCGCCGGCCGCATTCACGCCGGGGTCAATGGGACAATCGTCGGCGCCGATGCGGAAATTGAAGCCCTCGAGCTCATCGCCCTCGCCGTGTCCTTCGGTTTCATCGCCGCCGCCCACCGGGGCACAATCCTTGGCAGCCACGTCCTCCTCGGATTCCCCGGCGCTCGCAGCGTGCTCCGCCGGCGCCGCGGCTTCGCCATCGTCTTCTGCTTCAGCGTGACCGGCATCGTCCCCGTGCGCGGATGCACCCGGCAGCGCCAGCGTCGGTGCCTCGTCGGTAAGGACGGGACTGTTGTCCGTGATCGTCGGCTCGACCGGCAGCGTTATTGCCGACCCGCCTTCATCCTCGGAGGGGGCGCTCGCGCCTCCGGCGGCCTCAACCGCCGTGCTGCCGGTGAGCACGTAGCCACCGCCGGTCATGATGCCGAGCCCCTTGAGCGCAAGCAGCGCCAGGGCAGCGGCGATGACGACCGGCAGCAGCCTGATCTGCTTCACGCGGCGTTACCCCGGATGCGCGGGCGCATGGCAAGCTGCGAGAGCGCCGACTGGACCTTGTTGGGTTCGGCGAGGCGGTCGTCCAGCGGCTGGTTGGTGCGGGCGAGGCTCGTGATCTTTGCGATCTTGTCCATGAGCTGCTGGCCGGCGGCGACATGGTTGGCCAGTTCCACCCCGAGCCTGTCGGCTTCTTCGAGGCGGGTGTTCAGGGTCGTCTCGGCGTCGGCCGCCGCCGTCTTCAGCTCCTGCACCGCCGCATTGGCAAGCGAGGTCGATTGCACGAGGTCCTGGACCATCTTGCGCAGGGCATCGCGGTCGGAGCGCAGCCGGTTCAGTTTCTGATTCAGCACCACGCAGTAACCGATGGTAGTGGCAAGCAGAATTGCGACCAGCGACTCCACCACAAGACCCAGCGGAATCCCGAACATCACGATGCCTCCCGTCGTTCGTCTATGGCCTCGAACGCCGCCATCGTGACGCGTGGCGGGTTGAGCGGGCGCGAGACGCGCACCGAAACATGGTTGCCGATGTGCCCCATCACTCCTTCGGTGATGTCGACGTCGCCGCAGCGCATCGTCACCGGATCGGAGGGAGAGCGCTCGAACATCACGGTGTCGCCAGGCTGGAGGCTCAGGACGCGGCTCAGCGGCAACTCGAGTTCGTGCAGCACCGCCTCGAGTTCGATGTCGGCCGCATAGATCTCGGTTGCCAGATGCCCTTCCCAGATCGGATCGCGGCCGAACTTCTCGCCCATGAACATCTGAAGGAGCTGCTCGCGGATCGGCTCGATCGTTGCATAGGGCAAGAGGATCTCGACCTTGCCGCCGCGGTCGTCCATCTCGATCCTGAGCTCGATCAGGATCGCCGCGTTCGCCGGCCGCGAGATCGCGGCGAAACGGGGGTTCGTCTCCATCCGCTCGAGCTTGAAGTGAACCTGGGTGAGCGGCTCGAACGCGCGGTGCGTATCCTCGAGGAGGACCTCGATCATGCGGCGGGCGAGCGCCATCTCGATCGTCGTGTAGGGGCGTCCCTCGACGCGGATCTGGCCGCCCACACGGCGTCCTCCAAGCAGCACGTCGATCATCGCGTAGATGAGGTTGCTGTCGACGGTGAGCAGGCCGAAATTCTCCCATTCCTCGGCCTTGATCACGGAGAGGATCGCCGGCAGCGGGATGGAATTGAGATAATCACCGAACCGTACCGACGAGATCGAATCCATCGAGACCTCGACGTTGTCGGACGTGAAGTTCCTGAGCGAGGTCGTCGCCAGCCGCACGAGGCGGTCGAAGACGATTTCCAGCATAGGCAGGCGCTCGTAGGAGACGAGCGCCGAGTTGATCAGCGCCTGCACGCCCGAGAGTTCGACGCCCGCACTGGCATTCGGATTGAAGCCGAGAAGGCTGTCGATCTCGTCCTGGTTCA
>CAYRNE010000043.1:0-9309 GCA_964425245.1 uncultured Devosia sp. | reverse complement strand
CACTTTTCGTCTCGCCTTCGAGCATGGCCGCCCACTCGGCGCTGCTCGGCTCAGCGGCCGGGGCAGCAGTCCCGGCGGCAGCGAGGGCCTCATCGAGCGCCCATTCTTCGCTCAGTTTGTCCTGCTCGCCCGGGCCGGCCATCACTGCACCAGGATTTCGCGGAACAGGATGCTCTCGACCTGGGCCGGGAAGATCGCGACATTGATGCGGCGGCGCAGTTCTTCCTTCATCCGATAGATTCCGGCCGAGCCTTCGAGGTCGCTCTTGCGCAGCTCGCGCAGGTAGACCTGAAAGGCATCGAGCACCTTCGCCATGCGCGGCTGGATTTCCTCCATCATCGCTTCGTCGGCGACCTCGAGCGCGACGGTCAGCTTCATGAACTGCTCGCCGTCTCCGTCGCTGTTGAGGTTCACCGTCATGGTGGGAAGATTGAAGATGAAGGTCTCCGGCACCGCCGCCGTGTGCACCTCCGGGTTCTTTGCCCCCGCGAAGAAGAGGAAGTAGCTGCCCGCGCCAGCGGCCAGGAGGAGCCCGACACCGGCCGCGAGGATGATCATCATCCTCCGGCTCAGCCCGCGCTTGCGCGGCTGCTCCTCGGCCTCGGCGACGTCGTCCAGGTCAGCTTCAGCCGTCATGTCCCGAGCCCTTGTGCCGGACGATTCCGGCACACGGTCAAGGTAAGCCCTTCGATGGTTAACGATTGGTTATCTTTGGTCCCTGGCGCGGCAGAAATTGCCCGGCAGAACCTGCCCCGACTCCCATCTTCGGCGGCACCTTCGGCGCAGCGAAGACGCTACCTCATTGATTTTGTGTGACTTCACGGCTTGGCATGGTTTCTGCTCCGTAAACTGCAAGCCGCCCGGCTTGGGGAAGCCACACGGCGGTTCGGGGAAACGGGGAGCCAAGCGCCATGGAAAACGCGCAACTCATTTCGCTCAGCAGGCAGATGGCCCTGCAGCGGCAGATGGATGTCGTCGCCAACAATATCGCCAACATGAACACCACCGGCTTCAAGGCGGCGGCGATCATGTTCGAGGAACACGTGATGCCGATCGCGAGCGCGGAGACGCTCGAGCCGCTGGACCAGGACCTCTCCTTCACGCAGGATTGGGGAACGCTGCTCGACCTCTCTCCCGGCAGCATCGAGCAGACCGGCAATCCGCTGGACGTCGCGCTTTCCGGCGACGGCTTTCTCGCCGTCGGTACGCCGCAGGGCGAACGCTGGACGCGGGCGGGGTCTCTCCAGATCGATGCCGAGGGCACGCTGGTCGATTTCGACGGCCATCCGGTGCTTGGCGACGGCGGCAACGAAATCCGGTTCGACGAGAACGACACCGACATCGCAATCGACTCGACGGGACTCGTCACCACCAACAACGGGCCGAAGGGCCGGCTGCGCATCGTCGAGTTCGAGAACCCGCAGGAGCTCGAGCGGATCGGAGACAACCTGTTCGCGGGTGGGACGCCTGTCCCTGCGGCTGCGACCCGGGTCGTGCAGGGCTCGATTGAGCGTTCAAATGTCTCGGGTGTCGCGGAACTGACCGAGATGATCCGCGTCCAGCGCGCCTACCAGAGCCTCGCCTCGATGATGCAGCGGCAGGACGATATCCGCCGGCAGGCGATCCAGACACTCGGCGACCTGAGCGCCTAGGAGGAACGTGATGAAAGCTCTCTACATCGCTTCGACCGGCATGGGCGCGCAGGAGCGCAACGTCGAAGTCATCTCCAACAACATCGCCAACATGCGGACCACCGGGTTCAAGCGCCAGCGCGCCGAGTTCCAGGATCTGCTCTACCAGGCATACCGGCGGGCTGGATCGACGACGTCGGACCAGGGAACGATCGTCCCGGTGGGCATCGAGATCGGCTCGGGCGTCAAAACTGCCGCGACGCCGCGCGTGATGAGCCAGGGCAACGTCGTGCCGACCGAGAAGGAGCTCGACGTCGCACTACGCGGCGAAGGCTTCTTCATGATCGCGCTTCCGGACGGCCGCACCGCCTACACGCGCGACGGCTCGTTCGAACGCGATGCGCAGGGGCTCCTCGTCAACGTCGACGGCTATCAGATTGAGCCCGGGATCACGATCCCGGACGGGGCAAACTCGATCTCGATCAGTGCGGAGGGGACGGTCGAGGCATACCTCAACAACGACTCGACGCCCACGCAGCTCGGCCAGATCCAGCTGGCGCGCTTCGTCAACAAGGCCGGCCTCGAGTCGATCGGCAACAACCTGTTCGTTGAAACCGGGTCGTCCGGCCCGGCCCAGATCGGCGCTGCCGGCGCCGAGGGGATGGCGAGCATGATGCAGGGTTACCTCGAAATGGCGAACGTGAACGCGGTGACCGAGATCGCGGACATGATCGCTGCTCAGCGAGCCTACGAAATGAATGCGCGGGTGATCTCGGGCGCCGACGAGATGCTCCAGGCGACGAGCCAGCTGCGCTGAGGGGAGAGGTTGAATGAAGCTGCATGCCATCATCCTCGCTGCGACGCTCGCCGCGTCCGCCTCAGGCGCACTCGCCGGCCCGGTGCTGCGCAGCGAGGTCACCGTCAACCATCCGATCGTCACGGTCGGCGACATGTTCGAGGATGCGGGGAGCTTCGCGGAACGGGCGATGTTCCGTGCACCCGCGCCCGGCACCACCGGCACGGTCACGCTCGAGGCGGTACGTGAGGCGGCAAGCCTCATCGGGCTGACCGAGTACGATGCCGAGGGCGTGCTGCGCGTCCGCGTTGCGCGTGCCTCGGTCCTGATCGACGAGCCGATCCTCACCGAACTCATCACTGCGGACCTCGCCGAACGCGGCATCGTGCGCGATGGCATTGTCGTCAATGCGCGCTTCGATCAACCGCCCGCCGTGTTCCACGCCGAGGCGGTCGACGATCCCGTCCAGCTCGTCAGCCTGCGCTATACACCGAGCAACGAGGCGTTCGCGGCGCGCTTCCTCATCGCCGGGCACGACAAGCCGGTCGATCTTTCGGGCCGCGTCGAGCTCATGATCGAGGCGCCCCATCTGGCTGCCACGCGGCCGGCCGGCGCGATCCTCCAGCCGGTCGATATCGAGATGCGGCTGGTGCCGCTTGCACAAGCCGAATCGAGCGGCGTCGCGACCCTCGAGCAGCTGATCGGAAAGCAACTCATGCGCCAGAGCCGGGGCGGCCTCATGCTGCGCACAACCGACGTCACGGAGCCGCGCGTCATCGAGCGCAACGCGATGGTGACGGTTATTCTCAACGCCGGTCCGATGACCCTCACGGTAAAGGGCCAGGCACTGAACAACGCCGCCGTCGGCGAGCCGGTCCAGGTGCTCAACGCCGTGACCCGCAAGATCCTTTTCGGCACCGCGCTTTCGACCGGCGCGGTCGCCATCGTCAGCTCAATCGATGTTGCGGGGCTCTAGAGCAGAAATGACAAAGATGCAGGTTGCCAAGGCGGCCATCCTCGCCGCACTCGCCGCGATGCTTGCCGGTTGCTCGACCTTCGATCAGCTGAAGTCGGTCGGCGAGGCGCCCAAGCTCTCGGCGATCGAGGACCCCACCGTGCAGCCGGGATACAAACCGGTCTACATGCCGATGCCCGACGTGGTCGTCGCGTCCTACCAGCCAAACTCGCTGTTCTCGAACGAGGCGCGCGGCTTCTTCAAGGACCAGCGTGCCCACAAGATCGGCGACATCCTCACGGTGATCGTCACCATCGACGACAGTGCACAGATTTCGAACGCGACGGCACGCAGCCGGCAATCGAGCAACGAAGCAGGCGTCGGCGGCACTCTCGGATCCATATTCGGCGGCCGGGTGCCCGGGCTGGACGTCGGCGCGGACGGCAGCATTTCAACCGAGTCCGATCTTACCGACAACGGCACCGGTTCGGTGAACCGCAAGGAGACGCTCGAGACGCAGGTCGCCGCAGTCGTCACCCAGGTGCTTCCAAACGGCAACCTCGTCATCGAAGGACGGCAGGAAGTCCGGGTCAATTTCGAGGTCCGCGATCTCATTGTCGCAGGCATCGTCCGGCCGGAGGACATCCACGCGGACAACACGATCCCCTCCTCCAAGATCGCCGAAGCGCGCATTTCCTACGGCGGCCGGGGGCAGATCACGGCCGTGCAACAGCCGCGCTACGGTCAGCAGATAACCGACGCGATCCTGCCCTTCTGAGGCAATCGGTTCCCCCGCTGCCGGCGCATGCTCCCCCGAGCGCCGGCGGCACCAGGCGGGTTCCAGAAGGAGCCCGCCACAGACGAGGGGCGTGGGTCTCCCCGGCTCACGCCCCTTCCCCTTTGCCCTGCCGTTTTCCATCGTCATGCGGGCCTGCCGGAACCGGCCGGGGGAGTGTCCGTTTGGTCTCCGAAGGGACTGACAAAAATGACCAACAAACTCATCTGGGGCATCCTGGCCGGCGCGGTTCTGGGCGCTGCATTCGGAACGATCGCGGGCAATACCGCCATCGGCATCGCCATCTGCATTGCTGCGGGAGCCGTCGCCGCCGGCATCTGGCATTATCTCGAGCAGCGGCGGGCAGGTGGCTGACCCGTTTCCGGCGGTCCAGCGCAACAGCAGCACCAGGGAAGGTTTGCCGTGAACAGGCTCGGACTCGGCATTGCCGTGGGCATCGCGCTCGGCGCCGCGATCGGTGTCTCAATGGACGACATGGGCGTCGGCGTGGGCCTCGGCCTCACCCTTGGTATCTCCATCGGCCTCGTCTGGCAGGACCGGGACCGCCGCAAGTCGCACGACGGCGAGGATGCTGACGGCCCACCGGGGGGATGACAAGCGGCGCCGGTTGCGGCTAGGACGCTGCCCCGAGAAGGAGCCGCCGATGACCGCAACCAATTCCGCCCTCGCGAGGCTCGATGAGATCGCGAGGAAGCTTGAGGCCGTGGAGCATGCCCAGTCGATGCTGAGCGTCGACGAGGCCGTGATGATGCCCACCGGAGGCGGCGAAAAGCGCGCCGACGCGATGTCCGTTCTGGCGGGCATGTACCATGAGATGGCGACATCGCCGGAGATCGGCGATCTGCTCGCGGCTGCGGAATCGGAAACGGCCGACCCGCAGCAACTGGCTTCGATCCGCGAGTGGCAGCGCGTCTATACCAACATGACTTGCCTTTCGCCTGCCTTTGTTCAGAAGCAGGTCAAGACGCGCGTGCGCTCAGAGCAGCTTTGGCGTGAATTGCGCCCCAAGGGCGAATGGGCCGCCTTCCTTCCCGCTTTCGAAGGCGTCGTCGCCACCGTCCGCGAGGAGGCCGCCCTGCGCGCCGAGGCGCTGGGCCTGTCGCCCTACGACGCGATGATGGAGCAGTACGACCCGGGCAACCGCGCCGCGGACATCGCGCCGGTGTTCGACCAGCTCAAGACGTTCCTCAAGGACTTCGTTCCCGAAGCGCTTGCGCATCAGGAGGAGAAGCGCGCGGCCCGGCCGCTCAAGCCGCTCAACGGTCCCTTCCCCATCGAGAAGCAGAAGGCGCTTGGCCTCGCGATGATGGAGGCGATCGGCTTCGATTTCGAACACGGCCGGCTCGACATCTCGCACCACCCGTTCTGCGGGGGCGTGCCCACCGACGTGCGCATGACGACGCGCTACGTCACGGGCGAGTTCCTCTCGTCGCTGATGGGGATCCTGCACGAGACGGGGCACGGTCTCTATGAGCAGAACCTCCCCCGGGAATGGGCGCACTGGCCGGTTGGCAAAGCCCGTGGCATGGCAATTCACGAAAGCCAGAGCCTCTTCGTCGAAAAGCAGATCGCCCGGTCGGCCGAGTTTTGGGAGTGGGCCCTGCCGCATGTGCGCGAGCATCTCGGTGAGGAGGCGCTCGCCGGATGGGACCTCGAGGATGTACTCGCCCACGTGCACCGGATCGAGCGCGGACTGATCCGCGTCGACGCCGACGAGGCCACCTATCCGCTGCACGTCATTCTGCGCTTCGAGATCGAGAAGCAGCTGATAGAGGGGGCGCTCGAGCCGCGCGACGTGCCCGAGGCCTGGGACGCACGAATGAACGAGTATCTCGGCCTCAGGACCATCGACGATCCCAAGGACGGCCCGATGCAGGACGTGCACTGGCCATCCGGCGCCTTCGGTTATTTCCCGAGCTACACGCTCGGCGCGCTGATCGCGGCGCAGCTGTGGGCCGCCATCGAAAAGGAACGCCCCCAGGTTCGGGAGGATGTACGCAGCGGCCGCTTCGTCGAGCTCAACGACTGGCGGCGCGACCACATCTGGTCGCAGGCGTCCTTCCATTCGACGCCGGACCTGCTCGAACGGGCCACCGGCGAAAGGCTCGACGCCCGCCACTTCGAGGCGCATCTGAGGCAACGCTACCTGGATTGAGCGGGAGGGCGTGCGCCGCCCTCCCGGACGCCCTAGTTGATCGGCGCCGACACCGTCGCGCTGGCACCGATCATCGTCGAGTTCGCGCCGCGCGCGATATCGCCCTGGAATTCCGCCGTGAGGCCGCCTCCCCACACAAAGCGTACGCCCGCCACCGCCTGCACCATGAGCGGATCGTAGGGAAGCGTAGCCCCCGCCACGGTCGTCGCTGCATAGGAGCCCCAGAGGTTGAGGCCGGCAAAAGGCGTTACCAGGAGGTCGTGTTCGGTCAGCACGAAGGTGCGCTCGACCCTGACGCCGGCGATCGTGTCGAGTTCGAGCATGTCGAACGCGGCCGTGGTGGTGCCGGCGCTGTCGGTGAATGCCGGCGTATGGCGGTATTGCAGCAGCGCGTTGATGTCCGGGATGACCACGAACTCGTCGACGGCGTAGCGGCCCTGCAGGTTCGCGCCGATCTTGAACAGGTGGCTCGGGAAGTCGCTGGTCACGCCGCCGATGAGCCCGTGGTGCTGGTTGAACTCGAAGCCCCCGTAAATGGCGCCGTGGAGCTCCGGCATCAGAATGCGCGCGACGGCGAAGTCGATGCCCACCATCGTCGTGTCGACCGTGCCGACAATCGGGGTGGTGAAGCTCGTCTGTGCGGCGCCGACCTTGAGGCCGCCGGCGATGATGGTTTCGTCGTCGAGCCGGTAAGCGCCGGTGAAAGTCGCGGTACCGATCGTCGTCCGCTCGCTCAGGGTCGGCCAGGAACCTTCGTGGATGGCGCCATCAAGCAGCAGGTTGAAGTTCCAGCCGGGATCGGGCGTACCGATCGGGATGGACGCCTGCGCCATACGGTCTCCGAAGAAGAACAGCGGCAGCGCTCCCCCGATATCGGGCGCGTACAGCTCGTCTATCGCTCTCGCTGGCGCATTAGTCGGCGTGTCGACGTAGTCGAAATCGGAATCATACCCGCCCCGCGGATCGGCGCCGAAGAACATCAGGTAAATGAAGTCGATCATCTCCTCGTAACGCTTCGGTTCGCGGCGGCTCAGCCTTTGCATGACTGCCAGGTTCAAATCCATGAGGGTTGGCGGCGTCGGGCTCGGTGCCGGCGAGGCGGGCGTGCAGGTGAAGCGCACGAAGCCGGGGCCGCCGGTGACCGACTTGAAGAATGCAAGAACGGCGGCCGAGGTCACCGTGTAGGAAACCGAGCCCGCGGCGCCGGTCGTACCGGGCACGGGCGTGCCGTTCACGCTCCAGAAGAAGGCCGCCAACCCACCCCAGGTCACAGTCACCACGTCACCTGCATTGAGGCTGACGTTTTCGGTTCGCGTCGCACCCACGGTGCCGGCCGGCACTGGATCGAAATTGAATTGGCTGATTGTCGCGCAGGTCAGTGGCGCGCCCTGCGCGGAGGCAACCTGAACCGTTGCGAGATTGATGGGAGCAGCGGCGGCCACCGCAACAACAAGGCCTGCTGCCAGCCGAAGTAGTACGGTTCCGAGCCGATTGCGCATTCGTGCCCCCTGGATGACGAAACGCAATTCTCTAAGCAACAGAAATGGTTAGTACTACTTGGCCAGCAATTCCCCGAGTATTCGAACATCCTAGGGCACGACCGGGAAGTCACGCCAGTATTAACGAACAATTAGCGATTGACAGTCTGCATCTGTTACCGATTCGCAACAGAACTCAGCCAGCGCAGCCCGTCTGCAGGGCCGCGATTTCATCCGCCACGGCATCGACCCTGAAATCGAGCGTGAGCGAGCGCTGGCGAACCGGCGTCATCCGCACCTTGACGTTCGTCGCGCCCGCGAGCCCTTCGAGAAACGTCGCCGTTTCCTGCGGCGTCGCGAAAGTCAGTTCGGTATTTGTTTCATCCGCCCGCATTGTGCGCACCAGCGTTGCGCCCGAGTCGACCTGGTAGGTCATCGCGGCGATGTCGCCGGTGTTGGAAACGAACTGGCCGGCAAAGGTGAACCGGACCTCTGGCCCAGCTTCCCCGCAGGCGACAGTCATTACGGCCGGTCTGCGGCCGGTTGGACGCGCCGGGATCATTCTTTCGGACTCGATCACCACCGGCTCGGCGGCACCCTCCGCCGTGCCGCTGCGGAACAGCGCGTCGTAGCAGGCGAGGCGCTCGCCGTCGTCGTTGATCGCCGCGCACTGCGCCGGCGACTGCTGGGCGACCGCCCCGCCCGCCGCGCCGACAGCAATCGTCAAAAAGACCAAGAACTTAAGGAAGAGAGCGCCACTACCCCGTATCATGCCGTCACTATCGTTCGCCCTCCGCCCCGGCGCAACCCGCCACACGCCTCCGTGCGATCGCAGCCTACGGGGAGAGCTCGGGATGCAGGGTCTCCGGCTCCGAGAGCGGCTCGAACTCGGCGAAGAGCTCGATCGATTCCGGCACCTGTGCAAGCGGGACGTAGTCGCAGACCTCGGCATATTCGCGCCACATCTGCTGCACCGTGAGGTTGTCGTGCGCCGCCGTGATGGCCTCGGCCGAGACCCACTCGAAGACCTCGATAATCGTGCCGTCGCGGGTGCGCATCAGCACGGGCAGCCGTTCCGTCGCCAGCCCCAGGGCGCGGAGCCGGGAATGGTGATCGCGCGCCAAGGCCTCCAGGGCTTCTTCCTGGCCAGGCCTGGGCCTGTATGCGGCGATGACGATACGGCCCATGGTGCGGCCCTCCACAACAACGAGTGTAACCGCAACCGGCGGAACGCCAAACCCGCAATGCGAAAAGGCCCGCAGAACTGCGGGCCCTCGGGAATGCGGCAGCGGCGGGCCGGGCTATTCGTCCCGGTAGACCTTCTCCCGCCGCTCGTGCATTTCCTGGGCCTCGAGGCTCAGCGTCGCGATCGGGCGCGCATCGAGCCGCGCGATGCCGATCGGATCGCCGGTCTCCTCGCAATAGCCGTAGGTCCCGTCTTCGATGCGCTTGAGCGCCGCGTCGATCTTGCTGATCAGCTTGCGCTGGCGGTCGCGGG
>CAYRNE010000042.1:0-11794 GCA_964425245.1 uncultured Devosia sp. | reverse complement strand
AACATCGAGGTCGACACCTCGACTAGGGCGCGGGTCGTCGTCGACCAGCGCTCGGGGACGATCATCCTCGGCAACGACGTCAGGATCAGCCGGGTGGCGGTGACCCAGGGCAGCCTGACGCTCCGGCCTTCCCGACAACGCGCTTCGCGATCCGTGGCCGATCCCCGTCAGATCGTCTGCTGTTGATGCGGAGATCACGGGGGGTTAAAGCCGTCCCGCTCCAGCCGCCAACCCAAACGTGCCATGAACATGCAGACCGGTGTGATCGTCGTGGGCGCCGGCCCCGTCGGCCTTTTGCTCGCGATCGAGCTCACGCTTGGTGGCGTGGAGGTGCTGGTCCTGGACCGGCTCGACGGCCCGAGCCCCGCCCTCAAGGCGCCCTCCGTCGGGCCGCTCGGCGCGGAAGCACTGGAGCGCCGGGGCATGGGCACGGCGCTCGCCGCGGCCGAAGACCGGACATTCGCTGCGATGGGGCCGGCGGGTGCCGCGATGCGGGCGCGGCTCACGCAGTCAAGGGGGCACTTCGCCCTGCTCCCGATCCGATCCGCCACGGAGCCCGAACGGCGCATGCGCTGGGTCGACCAGCAGAGCCTGGAGGCGGTCCTCGCGCAGCGGGCGGCCGCGCTCGGCATCGACGTGCGGCGCGGGTGCGAGGCGACGGATCTGACGCTGCACGCGGATGGGGTCGAGCTTGGCTGGACGTCATCCGCCGGCCAGGGCCGGGCACGCTGTTCGTGGCTGGTCGGCTGCGACGGCGGCCGCAGCACAATTCGCAAGCTGGCCGGTTTCGTGGTATCGGGAGCGCCGCCCAGCATCACCATGTACCAGGCGGTGGTCGACATCGATCATCCTGAGCGCCTGCCTCCCGGGGCGACCCGGACGCCGAAGGGCGTCCTGATCAACGGACCGCGGCCCCGCCGTCTCGGGCTCCATGACTATAGCGGCCCACCGGCCAACCGCGACGCCCCCGTGACCCGTGAGGAAATCGAGCACGCGCTCCGCCGGATCAGCGGCGCGGATGTCCGCGTGAGCGCGGTCGAACAGGCGAACCGGTTTTCGGACGTGACGAGGCTCGTCGAGTCGTACCGCAACGATCGCGTGCTGCTCGCGGGTGATGCGGCGCATGTGCACTCGCCGCTCGGCGGCCAGGGGCTGAGCCTGGGGCTCGCCGACGCGGCCAACCTCGGCTGGAAGCTTGCCGCCGTCGCCCGCGGCGACAAGCCGATGGGCTTTCTCGATAGCTACACAGCCGAACGGCTGCCCGTTGCGCAGTCGGTGCTGGCCAATACCCTCGCGCAGGTGGCGATCATGCGGCCCGAACCGCGCGCAAACGCCATGCGCGATTTGCTCGCGGACATGATGACATACGACGACGTGAATGGTCATATCGACGGGCTGATGAGCGGCCTCGCCACTCGCTATGACCTGGGCTCTGAGCGGGACGAAGTCGGCCGTCTGACCGGCGATCGTGCGGTTGACGCGGGCGGCGTCGGCACGTCGCTGTTCAAAGAGATGGCTGATGGAGACGGCATCCTGCTCGACACGTCTCGCGACCGTCGCGCTTCGCGGCTCGCCGCCGGGTTCGCGCGCGTGCGGCCGGTGGTCGCCGAAGCTGGGCCGTCAATGCTCGTCCGCCCCGACGGGTGCATCGCCTGGGTGGCGGAGTCAGGCGAAATGGCGGGATTGGGCGAGGCGCTCGAGCGATGGTTCGCGCCGGCCCCGCCCCGTTCGTAAGCGGACGTTGCGGCGCCGATCGACCGCAGAAGCTACAGTTCCCGCGCCTTCGCGTACCACGCTGCGGCAGCAGCCCCGACCTCGGCCTGCATGACCTTCAGGTCGTCGCTCAGCCGTTCGAAGCTCGGGCTGTTGGTACGCTGCGCGAGGAGCTCCCGGAAGGCGGGTGTCCAGCCTTCCTCGCGGAACGGATCAGCGAGCGCCGCGCTCATCACCTGGAGGATCGTCGTATAGGTCTCGTGGACCGAGGCCATGCGCTCCGCCTCGGGCAGCAGCCGCGTCTCGCCCATGCGCGCGAGAACTTCGGCCGTTGCGGCGGCAGGCCTCGCGATCGTGCTGCGGGCGACAAGCTGTGCCGACTGGGCCATGAACTCGAGGTCGGTCAGGCCGCCCAGCGCGAGCTTCAGATCGAAGGGGTGACGCGGCGGACGATCCCTGGCCATGCGTTCGCGCATCGAAACGACATCGTCGATCGTCGCCCGCGCGTCGCGGGGGCGGGCCAGTACGTCCTCGATCGTCGTCGTCACGCGCTCCCCCAGATCGCCGTCCGCGAGGATGATGCGCGCGCGGCTCAGCGCGAGGTGCTCCCACGTCCAGGCATGCTCCCGATGGTAGCCGGCAAACCCGGTGAGGCTCGTCGCGAGCGGACCGGCATTGCCCGAAGGACGGAGCCGCATGTCGGCCTCGTAGAGCACGCCTTCGGCGGTCGGCGCCGTTACCGCCGCGACAAGCCGCTGCGTCAGGCGGGCGAAGTAGTGGCTCGCGGCCAGCGGCTTTCCGCCGACCGATTCGGCGAGCGGGTCGGGCGTATCGTAAAGCAGAATGAAGTCGAGGTCCGAGCGCGCCGTCATCTCGCGGCTGGCCATCTTGCCGAAGGCGAGAAGCGCGGCGGCCGACCCCGGGACGGTCCCGTGCCGCGCCTCGAATTCGGTGCGCACCGCGCGGAACAGGTGCTCCAGTAGCGTTTCGGCGAGCGCGGTGAACTGCTCGCCGGCGCGGGCGGCGGTAACGCTGCCGGCCAGGAGTCCCGTCGCGATGAGGAACTTCTGTTCCTGCCCGATGATGCGAGCCCGGTCGATCACCTCCTCGTAAGACCGGGCGTCGGCGAGGAAGGCTTCGACCTTTTCCACCAGCATCTGCCGGCGCCGCACCTCGTCGGCGAAGGCGGGATCGATCAGCGCATCCATGACGTGGGCGCGGCTGACCACAGCGTCGGCCATGCGCGGCGCGGAAGCGAGAAGCGAGACGAGGAGCGCGCGCAGCCGCTCGTGCTGGCGCAGCAAAGCGAAGAACTGCACGCCTGCCGGGAGCCGTGCGAGAAAGGCGTCGAACCGCGCCATGGCGTCATCGGCATTGCCGGTCGCCGCCATGGTTTCGAGGAGTGCGGGAAGAAGCTCGGTGAGATGCGCTCTGGCGGCAGCGGCGCGCGTGGCGGCATAGCCGCCATAGTGCCACTTGCGGACGGTGGCCGAGGCCTTCGCCGGATCGCTGAAGCCGATGGCCGACAGCGTTTCGAGCGTGCCGGGATCGTCGTCGCTGCCGGTGAAGACGAGGCTTCCCTCGGCCACGCCCAGCGTCTCGCCCTCGACGAAGAGATGCGAATAATAATCGACGACGCGCCGGAGCGCGTCCTTGTACTCGCGCTCGAAGGTCTCGCGGTCGGGCGCGCCCATCAGCCCGGCGATGATCGCGACTCCCGCCTCCGACTCGGGCATCGCGTGCGTCTGCTCGTCGCGCAGCATCTGCAGCCGGTTCTCGACCGCGCGAAGGTACCAGTAGATCGCTGTCAGTTCCCCGGCGGCTTCTTCGCTGATCCAGCCTGCGCCAGCAAGGGCCGCCAGCCCTTCCGCGGTCGGGCGAACGCGGAGGGATGGATCGCGTCCGCCGGCGATGAGCTGCTGGGTCTGGGTGAAGAACTCGATCTCCCGGATCCCCCCGAGCCCGAGCTTGACATTGTGGCCGGCGACCCGCACGTCACCGACGCTCTTGGCGATGTTGATCTGCCGCTTCATCGCCTGGATGTCGGCGATGGTCGCGAAGTCGAGGTGCTTTCGCCAGACGTAGGGGGCGAGTTCGCGCAGGAAAGCATCGGCGACGCCGAGATCGCCGGCGCAGGGCCGCGCCTTGATCCAGGCCGCCCGCTCCCAGTTCTGCCCGCGGCTTTCATAGTAGGTCAGCGCCGCCTCGACCGGCAGCGCCACGGGCGTCGCCCCGGGGTCGGGACGAAGCCGCAGGTCGGTGCGGAAGACGTAGCCGGCGTCGGTACGATCCTGCATGAGGCCGGCGAGCCGCTGCACGATGCGGGTAAAGAATCGCGTTGCCTCCAGCCGGTCCTTGAGGGGCGCGCGTTCGGGGTCGAAAAAGGCGACGATATCGATGTCGCTCGAATAGTTGAGCTCGCGGCCGCCGTGCTTGCCGAGCGCAAAAAGCGCGAGACCGGACCGCGCGGCATCGCCCTCGCCCTCGAGCAGTCCGCGGCCGGCGGCGTCGCGCATCAGCGCATCGAGCCCTGCGTGCAGGGCGACGTCGGCAAGGTCGGAGAGCGCCGCCGTGGACTGGGCCGTCGTCCAGCGGCCGGAGACTTCGGCTGCCGCCGCAAGCAGCGCAATCCGCTGCTTGGCGAAACGCATGGCTCGGCCGACGGATTCGGGCGTCTCGGCCTCTTTGCCCGCCCGTTCGACCTCCGCGAGGACCTCGCGCAGGGCGGCATCCGCCTGGTCCAGCACGCCAGCCAGCCAGTCGCCGTGGCGGCCGTTGAGCTCGCCGAGGTACGGGGCGGCGGCGAAGAGGGTGTCAAGGTCGGCGGCGGGCATCTGCACTCGCAGGATGGGCGGTCCACGAACATTTGACCGCTGGCGTTCCGCGTCAAGCTCGCTATCCTGTTGCCGTCAACGGAATGCCCTTCAAACCATGCGAATCACACTCCTCGCCGCCGCGATCGTTTCAGCGGCAATGGTCTCTGCGGCCGCCGCCGCCGGACTTTCAGGCATCGGCGCCAATCTCTTCGGCAACAGCTACTTCAATTTCGCAAAGGTGAACCTGCAGCAGGCGCCGGTCTCGGCCATCACAGTGGGACCGCTTGCGGTGAAGCTCCAGGGAACCAAGCTCGCCGACATCCGGAAGCGCTTCGGCGGGACAATCATGACCACGGGCGACGCGACGTGGCTCTGCTACCACGCGAACGGCACGAACACCTGGTTCATGTCCAATGCCCTGGGCGGGCAGGAGTTTGTCATGATGGTCGGCGTCGAGGCTTCCGCGAAAATGCCGGACGGCTGCGAGGCGCCTTCCGAGACCTTCACGCTGCCGGACATGGGCATCCCCGGTCTCGGCGCCACTTCCGCCGATCTCAAGGCGGCGTTCGGCGCGGCATCGGGCAGCAAGGTGAGCTACCGGCACGACCGGCCGGGCGGCTATGCCGATATCGCGCAGTACATCGGTTATATGCTGAAGGGCGGCAAGGTCGCGGGCTACGGCGTCGGCGAGACCTCGGTCCCCACCGCGCACTGACGGCGCGGCCAGCGCCGCCGTTCTAGGCGGGCAAGTCGATGACGGCCCGCACGCCGGGCTCGTTGTCCTCGATTCGGAACTCGCCCTTGTGCAGGCGAGCCACCGCGGCAACCAGCGAGAGGCCAAGACCGGAACCGGGTTCGGTACGGCTCTTCTCGAGCCGCACAAAGCGTTCGAGGACGCGTGTCCGCTCGGATTCAGGAATGCCCTGACCGTTGTCGGCGACCGAAATCGCAACGCGCCCGCCCTGCTGCTTCACGCTCACGACGATGCGGCCGTCGCGGTCGTCGCGACCAATGTACTTGAGCGCGTTCTCGACGAGATTGACCAGCGCCTGGCCGATCAGCTCGCGGTTGCCTCGGAGATGAACGCCCTCCTCAACCTGCGTTTCGAGCGCAAGGCCGGCCTCTTCCGCGACCGGGCCGTATAGATCGGCAACGTCCTCGGCAACGGCACTCAGGTCGAGGTCGGCAAAGGTGCCCGATGGTGTTCCCGCTTCGGCCCGCGCGATCATCAGCAGCGCGTTGAACGTCTTGATGAGCCGGTCGCTCTCGGCGATCGTCGCTTCCAGCGCTTCCCGGTGCCTTTCGGGGTTCGTTTGATCGCGCAACGCTGCCTCGGCTTTGTTGCGAAGGCGATTGAGCGGGGTCTTGAGGTCGTGCGCCACGTTGTCGGTGACTTCCTTCATTCCCTGCATCAGCTGCTCGATGCGGTCGAGCATGAGGTTGAGGTTGGTCGCGAGGCCATCGAACTCGTCGTTGCGCCGCGTGATGGGGATACGCTCGGAGAGGCTTCCGGACATGATTTTGGTCGCGGTCGAGTTGATCGTGTCGATACGCCGCAGAACACGGACTGCCGTCACGAGACCAGCAACGAGCGAGAATACGAGGATGCCGACGACGCCCCAGACAAAGCCGCCGAAGATGATTGCGGTGAAGCCGCGGCGCTCGACGATGTCGCGTCCGACCACGAGGACGAGGCCGCTGTCGAGGACGACCGAGCGCACCACCGCGTTTCCGGGCGGCGGTTCGGCCTCTTCGTCGAACGGCCGTGGACGTTCGTATTCGAAGCTGTAGATGCCCGGCTCGCGCAGCACGTTGGCGGGGAGCGCCTCGACATTGCCGACGATGCGCTGACCCGCAAGGTCGGCGAGATAGTAGATGCCGGGCCCGGGCTGCCGCGACAGCGCCTCCACCGCGAGGATGGTCGCCGGGAACCCCTGCCGCTGGTCGATCCGCCGCAGGCGCACCACCTCGCGCTCGATCTCGTTCGCCTGCTGGCGCTGAATCTGGATGCTCGACTGGTACGAGATCAACCCGAGCAGGAGCACGGAAAAGACGACGAAGATCAGGATAAAGGCGGCCGTCAGGCGAAAGGTCGTCGTCCGCCAGAGCTGGGCGATCCTAGTCACGGATCATGTATCCCGCGCCGCGGATGGTATGGAGCAGAGGCTTGGTGTGCCCTTTGTCGATCTTCGAGCGAAGCCGCGACATGTGGACGTCGATGACGTTGGTCTGCGGGTCGAAATGATAGTCCCAGACGTTTTCGAGCAGCATGGTGCGTGTCACCACCTTGCCCGCGTTCTTCATCAGGTATTCGAGCAGCCGAAACTCGCGCGGCTGCAGCAGGATCGGCTCGCCGCCGCGCTCCACCTTGCGCGACAGCCGGTCGAGTGCAAGGTCGCCGACCGTGTAGCTCGTCGCGGCTTCGGCGGGGCTCGAGCGGCGCGCCAGCACCTCGACTCGCGCCAGCAGTTCGGTGAAGGCGTAGGGTTTGACGAGATAGTCGTCGCCCCCTGCCCTCAAACCCGTCACACGGTCGTCGACCTCACCGAGCGCGGAAAGGATCAGCACGGGGGTCCGGTCGCCCTCGGCCCTCAGCGATTCGACGATGGAGAGGCCGTCCCGCCTCGGCAGCATGCGGTCGACGATGAGCACGTCGTAGTCCATGCCGGAAGCCATGGCGTAGCCGGTTTCGCCATCGCTCGCGTGGTGGGTGACGTGCCCTGCCTCGTCGAGCGCCTGCATCAGGTAGCTCGCGGCCTCGCGGTCGTCCTCGATGAGCAGGATTTTCATGGCCACCGTCCGAATCGCGATCTCATCCGGGTCGCGTCATCGCGGCGAAGGCCGGAACCTTGCCTCGCGGCGGACAGCGCCCGGCGGATGGCGACAGGTCTACCGGATTCCGGCCTTCTGCGGAATGACGCGGGTTCCCACTGGATGCCGGATGGAAATCGGCCCCGGGAACATCCCGGGGCCAGTCCGATCGGTTAGTCGTTGGCGAGAGGCAGGCCGACGAACAGCGTATTGCCGTCGCGCTGGGCCTTGACCAGAGCGGTATTGCGGCCGCTCTCCCTGACGCCGTCGAGCGCTGCCTCGAACTCGGCGGCGGTCGCGACCTTCTTGTTGTCGACCTCGAGGATGGCATCGCCGACCTGGAAGCCCTTCTCCGCGGCAATCGACGCAGGATCGATGTCCTGGATCAGGAGCCCTTCACCGCTCGAATTGGGGACGACGGTGATGCCGACGCTCGACGGCGTGGGCTGATCGGGCTGCTGCGGCTGCTCCGGAGCGCTGGGCTGGGCCAGTTCGTCTTCCTTCAGCGTGTCGAGGGTGACGTTGACGGTCTGCTCCTCGCCGTTTCGCCAGAAGGTGACCTGAACGGCAGTGCCCGGATCCTTGCTGGCGATGGTGCGGCTCAGGTCGAGCGCATCCTCGATGTCGTCGCCGTCGACGGCGATGATCACGTCACCTGACCTGATGCCGGCCTTCTCGGCGGGACCGCCGGCGCTCGGCTCGGTGACGAGCGCGCCGCGCGCGGCGTCGAGGCCGACGCTGTCGGCGATATCGCGCGTCACGTCCTGGATGCCGACGCCGAGGAAGCCGCGGGTCACCGAACCATGCTCGATGAGCTGGTCGGCCACCATCTTCACGACATCGGCGGGAATGGCGAAGGCGATGCCGACGCTGCCGCCGTTGGGCGAGAAGATGGCGGTGTTGACCCCGATGACCTCGCCGTCGAGGTTGAACGCAGGTCCGCCGGAGTTGCCCGTGTTGACCGCCGCGTCGATCTGCAGAAAGTCGCCGTAGGCCGAACCGGCGATGTCGCGGCCGCGGGCCGAGACGATACCGGCCGTCACCGTGCCGCCGAGGCCGAACGGATTGCCGACCGCGATCACCCAGTCGCCGACGCGCGCGTCCTGCTCGGAGAGCTTGACGAACGGCAGGTCCGAAACGCCGTCGATCTTGATGACCGCGAGGTCGGTCCGCTCGTCGGTGCCGACGATCGTGGCTTCGCGCTCGTCACCGTCCTCGAAGATCACGGTGACCTTCGAGGCGTCCTGAACGACGTGATTGTTGGTGACGATGTAGCCGTCGCCCGAGATCACGAAGCCCGAACCCGCCGCCATGACGGGGCGGGACGGCATGCGGTTGCCGCGGCCCGGCTCGCCTGGAGCACCGAACTGCTCGCCGAACTGGTCGAAGAAGTCCTTGAACGGATGGTCGTCGGGCAGATCGGGGAACTGGAAGTTGAACTCCCGCCCGCGGAACTCGCCGCCACGCCCCTCGGATTCAACGACGATGGACACCACCGCCGGCTTCACGGCCTCGACGAGGTCGGCGAAGCTGGGCTGGTTCTCGACGGCGGGTACCTGAATCTGGGCGGCCTGCTGCACCTGCGCCGTTGCAACCGGGGCGGAGGCCGCGAGGAATGCCGAACCTCCCGCGAGCCCGGCCATGATGGCGAGCGCAGAGGCGCCAAGCCACCGCCGATAGCGCGAAAATAGGGTTGATCGCATGTTTCCTGGTCTCCTTTTTTCGTCCCTCAACGTGCCGGGATGTATGGCGGTCAACGCCTTTCCGCACGGTGACGTTCGCATTAATTTTCGGTAATGCGGCGCGGGCGTCAGAAGAACGCCTGGTAGAGCAGCGTCAGCGCGACCAGGCTGAGCAACAACCTGAAGCCGGTTCGAAATCGCGCTTCCGGTAGCCGCGCGAGCAGCCTGCCGCCCATTGCCGTGCCGGCGAATCCGGACGCGATCATTGCCGCGACGAAGGGCAGGTAACTCCCGAAGGCAAAGCCGAAGGCGGTGAAGGCGGCGGCCTTGAGGGCGTTCTGTGCCGTCATCAGTGCGGCGTGCGTGCCGATGATCTGATGCCGGTCGGGGAGGAAGCGCAGGAAGGCGACGACGAGCGGACCGGAGACCCCCGTCACCATGCCCACCGTCGCGGTGGCGAGACCTGCGATGGCGGTCGCGAACCATCCGCGCGCCCGGACCTTGGGCTGGGGCGCCCATGCCGACCACAGGAGGAAGGCGGCGATAAGCGCGGTAAAGACGGCCTCGGGCAGCACAACGGCAATGCGCCCGCCGAGCAGCGCGCCCGGAATGCTCCCGAGGACAAAGAGTCCGGCAAATCGCCACTGGATGTGGGCGCGCATGAGCCATGCGCGCCCCGCGTTGGAACCGAGTTGGACGAGCCCGTGCACCGGGACCGCGACGAGCGGGGGCAGCACCAGCACCATCGCCGCAATCAGCAACGAGCCGCCGCCGAGCCCGAAAGTAGCGGTCAGTGCGGAGGTGAGGAAGCTAAGGGCGATCAGCCCCAGCGCGGCGAGCGGGTCGAGACCGGCAGGCAGGAGGAGAGCGAAATCGACGGGCAAGGGAGGAACGCCTCAGGATGGCTGTCCCTTAGCGCCATGCGCGCGTCCCTGCCAGCCGCTTATGGTGCTTCTTGTGCGGTACATGCAGCCGGCCCTGACGTGGGCAGGGATGCCTCCTTGCGAATGCTAGCTCTTCTGCAACTCGTCGAGCGCGCGTTGCTCCTCATCCGTCAGGTCGCTCGGGGCGCCTTGCGCCGCAGCAAGCCGCCGCCTGCGCATGCCGAGAAGCACGACGGCGCCGCCGATCGCGAGGAAGGCCGGGGCCGCGATCCACAGAAGCAGCGTGTGCGGCGCGACGACCGGATTGAGCAGGACGAACTCGCCATAGCGGTCGACGATGTATTGCGTCGCTTGCTCGTCGGTGTCGCCGGCAAGCAGCCGCTCGCGCACGATAACTCGCAGATCCTTGGCGAGCTCGGCGTCGCTGTCGTCGATCGACTGGTTCTGGCAGACGAGGCAGCGGAGGTTGGCCGAGATGGCGCGGGCACGGGCCTCGAGGACGGGATCGTCCAGCACTTCGTCGGGATCGACGGCGAACGCCGGCGCGGCGAGGAAGGCGAGCACGACTGCGAAGATCAACGCTCTCATTCGGCGGGTACCGTGCGTTGGCTTGCGGGCCGCGGCGCGCCCACGCGAAGCCGCCGATAGCTCAGCGAGAGGAACCCGGCTCCCGCCATGAGGAGCGCACCGAGCCAGATCAGTGTCACGTAGGGCTTGTACCAGGCGCGCACCACCTGACCGCTGTCGCCGACCTCGCCCAGCTGCAGGTAGAACTGCGAGAAGCCGATCGTTTCGATGGCGGCCTCGGTCGTCGGCGTGCGGCTCGCGTCGTAAATGCGCCGCTCGGGATGGAGCGTACGATCCCGGCCCGAGCGCGGGGTCAGCGTAAAGCTTCCGCGCTCGGCTACATAGTTGGGACCATCGTGCTGAGCGATGCCGTCGAAGGCGAGCGTATGGCCGGCGAGCGTCCGCGTTTCGCCGGGCTGCATAACGGTCACCAGTTCCTGCTCCCAGGCGGTCGCCGCGACAATGCCGATGACCGCGACGCCCAGTCCGAAATGCGCAATCGCGGTGGCCCAGGCAGTACGCGGCAGCCCGGTTAGACGCCTCAGGCTCTGGCCCAGGGGGATGCGCCCGAGCTTGCTGCGATCCACCAGTTCCGCAACGGCGCCGAACGCCACCCAGAAGCCCAGCAGCAGACCGAGCGGCGTGAGCGAAACCTCAGCCCCGCTCAGTGCGAAGGCAAGGATCGTTGCGAACAGGGCGAGCCCGCCCGCAAGCATCAGGCGCTGACCGACGGCAACGAAATCGCCGCGCTTCCAGGCAAGGAACGGACCGAACGGCAAAATGACGAGGAGCGGCGCCATGATTGCACCGAAGGTCAGGTCGAAGAACGGCGCGCCGACGGAAATGGTTCGACCGGTCAAAGCGTCGAGCACCAGCGGATACAGCGTCCCGGTGAGCACGGCAGCAGTCGCGGTCGCGAGCAGCAGGTTGTTGAGCACCAGCGCGCCCTCGCGGCTGATCGGCGCGAACAGTCCGCCCTGGCGCAGCGCTCCGGCGCGCATGGCAAAAAGAGCGAAGGCCCCGCCGATGAACACGGCCAATATGGACAGGATCACGAGCCCGCGCGTTGGGTCGGAGGCGAAAGTATGCACCGACGTGAGGATGCCCGAGCGCACGAGAAAGGTGCCGAGCAGCGACAGCGAGAAGGTGATGATGGCGAGGAAGACGGTCCAGATGCGCAGCGCGTTGCGCTTTTCCATCACCAGCGCCGAATGGAGCAGCGCGGTTCCCGCGAGCCAGGGCATGAAGCTCGCGTTCTCGACCGGGTCCCAGAACCACCAGCCGCCCCAGCCGAGCTCGTAGTAGGCCCACCAGCTGCCGA
>CAYRNE010000041.1:0-11837 GCA_964425245.1 uncultured Devosia sp. | reverse complement strand
CTCGCGCTGGAACGAGGCCGGGCTCATCGCGGGCGGCATGCTGCTCTTTGCCTTCATCGTGGTGTTCGCAACGCTTCTCGCCGGACGGCTGGCGCGGCGCGCGCCATGACGGATCGCGGCAGCATCGAGGCGGCGTTTCGCGGCACGCTCGGCGGCTTTGTGCTCCATGCCGCGTTCACCGTGCCGGCGCGCGGATTCACCGCCCTTGCCGGACCCTCGGGATGCGGCAAGACCAGCGTGCTGCGCGCCATCGCCGGGTTGCTGCACCTTCGCCGGGGCCGCTTCGCCGTCGCGGGGGAGGTGTGGCAGGATGAAAGCAGGTTCCGGCCCCCGCACCTCAGGCCCATCGGCTACGTCTTTCAGGAAGCGAGCCTCTTTCCGCATCTGAGCGTCCTCGGCAACCTGCTCTACGGGACGCGCGGACGCCGCCCGGCGCCGCCCGGCGATGCCATCGGCTTCGACGCCGCGGTCGAGATGCTGGGGCTCGCCTCGCTGCTTGAGCGCACCACCCTCAACCTCTCGGGGGGCGAGCGGCAGCGCGTCGCGGTGGGCCGCGCGCTCCTCGCACAGCCGAGGCTGCTCCTCATGGACGAACCGCTTTCGGCACTCGACCAGGAGACGCGGGCCGAGGTGATCCCCTTCCTCGAGCGGCTGCATCGCGACCTGTCGCTGCCGGTCCTCTACGTCAGCCACGATCTGCACGAGATCGAGCGGCTCGCCGACCACCTCGTCGTCATGCGGGCCGGCAAGGTCATCGCGTCAGGACCGCTCGAGAGCGTCCAGTCCGATCTCGCGCTGCCGCTCGCGACCCGCCGCGATGCGGCGGTGGGAATCGAGACGACCGTCGCCTCCTACGATGCCGGACACGGCCTTGCGCGGCTTGCGGCGGCGGGCGGCGACTTCCTCGTCCCAATGCCGCCGGCGCCGGCCGGATCGAAGCACCGCCTGATCGTTGCCGCCGGGCAGGTGAGCCTCGCGCTCGAGGAGCCGCGGGCGACGACGCTGCTCAACGTGCTTCCCGCGCGCATCGTTTCGGTCGCGGCGAGCGGCAACGAGATGGTCTGCGCGCTTCGACTCGGCTCCGACGGGACGGGCGCGCCGCTGCTCGCGCGGGTCACCCGTCTTTCATGGGAGCGGCTGAAGCTCGCGCCGGGAATGCCGGTTTATGCGCAGGTGAAAAGCGCCGGCCTAGCCTGAGCGGGGCTTACCCGTCGCGCGGCAGCACCGCGTAAACGCGAAGCGGCGCGCCGGGCAGGCTTTGGTCGACGAGCCAGCCGGGGAGCGCGTCCGCGGGTGCGAGCTTCACGAAGGAATCCGGTGCCGAGATGCCGAGCCCGCCCATTTCGGGCATCGCGGGACAGGTGACGACGAGGGTGACGCCACGCGCATCGAGGATGGCGCGGGCCTCCTCGATCGGCCCGTTGAAGAACCGGAAGGCGTCGAGAACACCCTGCTCGTTCCGGTGGTAGGGGGCGGCAACCACATGGTGCGGCGTGAAAAGGAGCAGATGCGCGCCGAGATCGATCGGCGTCATCACACGCTCGGGCGGAAGGACCGCGAGTTCGGCGAACGCCTCCGGCATCAGGCATTGGCGCTTGTCGGCGAGCGCTTCGTTGCGGGAGGCGGTTGTTGCGCCGGCAAGCGCGTTCTCCGCAACCGTGACGATGAGGCCGACGGCAATGCCGGCGGAGGCGAGCCAGCTGAGAACGAGACCGCTCGTGCTCAGCACGCCTGGCCGCGCGAGATAGCGGTGCCGCGCGAAGACGATCAGCCCCGCGGCGGCCGGCACGGCGAGGCTCGTCGCCATGCGCGAAGCGCGGATCTGGATCAGCATCGCGATGATGGCGAGCCCGAGATAGACGCCGTAGACCAGCCATTCCGCGCGCCATTCGCCGCTGCTCCGTGCGAGGGCAAAGCCGGTGGCGAGCAGGGCCAGCACGGTGGGCACCAGCACCGCGAGCGGATAGACCGGATCGCTGCCGAGGCTCGCAAGGAGCGGCGCGGCCTCCGCGATCCTGTCGATCCAATTGGCGCGAAGCCAGGGATCGACCGCGGCGTAAGGGCCCCGCAGACAATCCGGGAACGCCAGAGCGAGCACGGCCGCGACGGCAAGAGCGGCGCCCAGACCCGCGGCGAGCCGGACCCGCCGACCGGCGAGCGGAAGCAGCGAGAGCAGCACGAGGGCCGCGCCGGCCGCGAGGGCGCCCGACGCATAGACGATCGAGATCGCGTCGCAGGCCGGCACGAACCAGCGTTCCGGCGGCAGGGCGAGTACCAGATGCACGGCGGTTCCGAGCCCAAGGCTCAACCCGAAATTCCGCAGCACCGGGGCGCGAACGGGGCTTGCGATCCAGATGAGTCCGAAACCGAGGATGGCGGCCGCGACCGCGGGAAGGCCCTCGATGCCGAGGGCGAGCGAGGTGGCCGCGGCGAGGCCGGCTCCGATGGCGAAACGTGGCCTCGACACGGCCTCGAGGCTGCACCAGAGCATGGCGAGCAGCAGCAGGATCTGCAGCGAATGGTGGTCGAGCCGCCCCGGGACGAACTCGCCCAGGGTGCCGAGCGAAAGCGCCGGGAGAACGAAGGCCGGGAGGAGTCCCTCGGGGCCGACGAGCTTCAGCGTCGCCCTGCCGCTCAGGTAGAGCAGAAGGAAGAGCCAGAGGAGCGGGAGCGCGTAGGCCGCGACGGTCTCGGCCATGCCGCCGAGCAAGGGACGCAGCACGAGGAGCAGCAGCGCGAGCGGCAGATCGGCGAGCCGCGACCAGTGCAACTCCGCCCCGAACGGCGTGTTCATCCGGTGCTGCACGTTGTCGTACCAGCCCTGGCCGCCGAGAAGATCACGGACAACGACGAGGCGCATGGCGTCGTCGGTATCGGCGATCAGCGGAATCGACCCCGCGTTGTAGAGCGTCCGGCCGACGAAAGCCGCGGCGATCAGCGCGAAGAGCAGCGCCAGCATCCGCCAGTTCATCGCTCTTTCGCCCACGGCGGCGCGCCCCTTTCCCGGATGGTCCCGTTATGGGGCGGACCACTTAAGATCCAATAAAGGCACCCCCTCTCCCCACCGTCCCCGTTGACGAAGGCCGGGGAGGCTCATTTACTGCTCCATCCAGCCAAGGGGGCAACGATGATTGCAGCACTCCTCTACCTGATCGGCCTGATTGCCGTCCTCGTGAGCATCGCGATCGCCGGCTACAGCGCGCCGCAGGCGATACAGAGTTTCACTGCCGCCCTCGACGCGGGCAATGCCAACATGATCGATGTCACCATCGGCCTCGCCAACAGCTATTCCGGCCAGTTCGTCTGGGTGGTGATCGGACTGCTGCTCATGGGAGCAGGCCGTGTCATCATGCTGCTCGGGGCGATCAACCGGAGCCTGCGCGGGCAGGCCTGAGCCGAACAGGAAACGGGCGGCCCGGGGCCGGGCCGCCCGCCTGCCAGGGAGGAGCGGCAACGCCTCTCAGGCGCGAGGCTGCGGGACAAGCCGCAGATAGGGCTTCAGCGTCTTCCAGCCTTCAGGGTATTTTTCGCGGGCCGCCTCGTCGCTCACGGCCGGAACGATGATCACGTCCTCGCCGTGCTTCCAGTTGACGGGCGTCGCGACCTGATGCCTGGCCGTCAGCTGCAGCGAGTCGATCACCCGCAGGATTTCGTCGAAGTTCCGGCCGGTCGAGGCGGGGTATTCGATCTTGAGCTTCACCTTCTTGTCCGGTCCGATGACGAACAACGAGCGCACCGTCTGCGTGTCGTTCGCATTGGGATGAATCATGTCGTAGGCCGAGGCGATCTTGCGGTCCGGGTCCGAGATCAGCGGAAAGTTCAGCGCCGACCCCGTCGCGTCAGCGATATCGGTTGCCCAGCCGGTGTGGTTGTCGAGGCTGTCGACGGAAAGCCCGACGATCTTGACGCCGCGCTTGTCGAACTCCGGCTTCAGCTTCGCGGTGTAGCCGAGCTCGGTCGTGCAGACCGGCGTGAAGTTCTTGGGATGGCTGAAGAGGACGGCCCAGTGGCCGTCGATGTAATCGTGGAAGCGGATGTGGCCCTCGGTCGTGTCGGCCTCGAAATCCGGTGCGATGTCACCGATCAGAATTGCCATGCGTCGTGCTCCTTGTTCTGCGCCCCTGGCGTCCTGCCGCGGAGTATCGGCCGCTGGGCCGCGCCATGCAGCAGCGGGGCGGGAAACGCTTTTGTCTTTTCCATGCGGTGGGCGGACGGGGATTCCGCGCGCGCCGGCGCCGGTGAAATCGGGGGCCGCGCGCCTCCGGCCGCTAGACGATCCCGTGCAAGGCCCAGGTGGCGAGCAGCGGCATCAGCGCGAAGGCGAGAGCAATGCTCTGGCGGGCGTGGGCGACACGCGCGATGAGGAAGAAGACGACGAGCAGCAACGTCGCGGCAAAGAGCGCCGCCGCCTCGGCCTCGAGGGAAGAGAGTGCTTGCAACATGGCCGCCTCCTCGTGTTCGCCTGGCGGCCCAGTCCAGCGCTTTGCCCTTTCCAGCCGTTTTCGACATGAGGCGGAGATTGAGTCAAATGCCGCCGATCGGCGGGAACGGTGCGTTGACCGGTTCGGCAATCCTGATATGAAGTGGCCCACTCGATAGAGGACGCGTTCCCAAATCCAGATTTCCGGTATGGAATGAGCCGCAACTTTCTGGTGGTCGACCCCGAAGAAGGCGTGGACGTGCTGAAGGGGCTCGCCTCCCCGGCGCGCGTCAAGATCCTGAAGCTGCTGCACGTCAAGGGCCCGCTCAACGTCAACGACATCGCCGCGGCGCTGGGCCTGCCGCAATCGACAGTGTCCTCAAACGTGCAGATTCTCGAGGATGCGGGGCTCATCCGCACCGAGACGCAGAAGGCCCGCAAGGGCAATCAGAAGATCTGTCGCTCGACCTTCGACGAGGTCCTCGTGATGTTCAAGGAGGACGTCGCGCCGTTCGGCGCCGACACGATCGAAGTCTCGATGCCGCTCGGGCTGTACACGAGCTGCGAGATCTCCGCGCCCTGCGGGCTCTGCTCGCGGGAAGGAATCATCGGGCTGCTCGACGTCCCCGACACGTTCCTCGATCCCGAGCGCATGAACGCGGGCCTCATCTGGTTTACCCGCGGCTTCGTCGAATACCAGTTTCCCAATAACGCCAAGCTCGGCCGCAGCGAGATCGGGAGCCTCGAGTTCTCGATGGAACTCAGTTCCGAGGTGCCCGGCACCTCGTCCGACTGGCCGAGCGACATTACGGTCTCGGTCAACGGCAAGGACATCGGCACCTGGACCTCGCCCGGCGATTTCGGCGACAAGCGGGGCGTCTATACGCCCGACTGGTGGAAGCTGAAGGGCAGCCAGTACGGCAAGCTCAAGAGCTGGCGCGTCTCGGACGGCGGGACCTACGTCGACGGGGTCAAGATCTCGCCGGTCTCGCTCAAGGACCTCGACCTCGAGACGCACCATTCGATCCGGCTGAGGATCGGCGTTCGGGAGGACGCCAGGCACCCGGGCGGCATCAACATCTTCGGGCGCGGCTTCGGCAATTACGACCAGGACATCGTGCTCAGGCTCGAGACCCGCCGCTGAGCCGACCCGCGCCAAATCCGCTTGACGCCCCCTTGGTCGGCTCGGCTATATACCGAGTGCACCGATACGGATCAGAATATTGGGACATAAGGGGAGCGCAATGAGGGCCAGGGTCACCGCGCACAGGGACTACAGCATCGCGCAGATCGATGACCGGGTCTATGGCGCGTTCCTCGAGCACCTCGGGCGCGCCATCTATACCGGCATCTACGAGCCCGACCACCCCACCGCGGATGCGAACGGCATGCGCGGGGACGTGGCGCAGCTCGTGCGCGACCTCAACGTCCCGGTGGTCCGCTATCCGGGGGGCAATTTCGTCTCCGCCTATAACTGGGAGGACGGCATCGGCCCCCGCGAGCAGCGCCCGGTGCGGCTCGACCTCGCGTGGCACACGTCCGAGAGCAACGCTGTCGGCATCCACGAATTCGCCGACTGGTGCCGCCTCGTCGGCACCGAGATGATGCTCGCCATCAACCTCGGCTCGCGCGGCCTCGACCAGGCCCGCAACTTCGTCGAATACGTCAACGGGCCCACCGGGAGCTACTGGGGAGACCTGCGCAAGAAGAACGGCCGGGCGGAGCCGTGGAACGTCAAGCTATGGTGCCTCGGCAACGAGATGGACGGCCCCTGGCAGGTCGGTCACAAGACCGCCGAGGAATACGGCCGCCTGGCCAACGAAACCGCCAAGACGCTCCGCGCCTTCGACAAATCGCTTGAGCTCATCGTCTGCGGCTCGTCACACTCGTACATGCCGACCTATCCCGACTGGGAGCGGATTGTGCTCGAACATACGTACGATGCCGTCGACCACATCTCGCTTCACATGTACTTCAACAACCGCGAGAACAACACGGCGAACTACCTCGCCATGAACGCGCGCCTCGACGAATATATCGGCACCGTCGCCTCGACGATCGAGTTCGTCCGCGCCAAGAAGCGTTCGAAAAAGCGCGTCGCCATTTCCTTCGACGAGTGGAACGTCTGGTACCACTCCAATGCGCAGGACCGCGCCATCCTCGACGGCAACAACGGCTGGCCGCATGCGCCGCGCTTGCTCGAGGACATCTACAATTTCGAGGACGTGCTGCAGGTCGGCTGCATCCTCAACACGTTCATCCGCCGCTCCGACGTCGTGAGGATCGCCTGCATCGCGCAGCTCGTGAACGTCATCGCGCCGATCATGTCCGAGCCCGGCGGCGATGCCTGGCGGCAGACCATCTACTATCCCTATTATTTCGCCTCGCTCTACGGCCGGGGCACGGCGCTCCATCTCGATGTCAAGTCGCCGGGCTACGACGCGGCGGTCGCGGACAACGTCCCCTATGTCGATATCGCCGGCGTGCACGACGAGGAGGGGGGGACACTGACCTTCTTTGCGGTCAACCGGCACCCGAGCGACGCCGCGACGACCGAGATCGCGCTCGAGGGCTTCGGCACGGCGACCGTCCTCGACCACCAGGTGATGACGCATGCCGACCTCAGGGCGGCCAATACGCTACAGAACCAGATGGCGGTGGTGCCGCGGAAGGGCAGCGGCGCGACGGTCGACGGCAAGTCCATCACGGTTTCGCTAGAACCCTATTCGTATCAGATGATCCGTCTCAAACTGGCCTGATCCCGCCGGGCCGACCGCCGCCTCCGGCAGTCCGTAATCGGGAGGCGCCGAGGTACGTATCACCCGGGCGCCCGGGTGAGGCATTGTCTATCAAGAACCCGGGTTCATATCAGAAAGCGCGTTGACAGTCGGGAGGCTTTGGCTACCATGCTGCCCGGGCGCGTCTGCGGCTAGCAGCGGCCGAAGGCGCCAGAGGGTCGAACCGGGATAACCCGGAAACCCGAGTTCTCATAACGGGAGGAACCGAAGTGACTTCGAAACTCGTCAGAGCCGTCCTGCTGGGTACGGCACTCGTCGGTCTGGGCGCCGCGCAGGCGCAGGAGACCGTGGTTTGGTGGGACTTCCTCGGCGGCGGCGACGGCATCCGCATGAAGAAGCTCATCGACGACTTCAACGCCGCAAATTCGGGCAAGATCGAAATCCAGGCGACGACCCTTGACTGGGGCGTGCCGTTCTACACCAAGGTCCAGACTTCCGCCGCGGTCGGCGAGGGACCGGACATCATGACCTATCATGCCTCGCGCATTCCGCTCGCGGTGAGCCAGGGCACGCTCGCCGAGATTACGCCCGAGGACATGGCGGTCATGGGGCTCAGCGAGGACAGCTTCGCTCCCGCCCCGTGGGAAGCGGTCCATGTGGACGGCAAGCAGTATGCGGTGCCGTTCGATACGCACCCAATCGTCCTTTACTACAACAAGGAAAAGCTCGAAGCCGCCGGGCTCATCGGCGATGACGGGCTGCCGACCGGCCTCGATGGCCGCGACAACTTCCGCGAGGCGCTCAAGAAGCTCAAGGACGGCGGCACCACCTGGGGTATTTCGACGGTTACGGCCGACGGCTCCTTCTCCTTCCGCACCATCTATTCGCTGCTCTGCCAGCAGGGCGGAACGATCGGCAGCGACGGCGCATGGATCGAAGGCGACAACGAGCAGAAGCTCGCCAACGCCGTGCAGGTGATCGCCGACTGGGTCGCCGACGGCACCAACCCGTCCTATACGGACTATCCCTCGACGGTCGCGCTCTTCACCTCGGGCGAAGCGGCCATGATGATCAACGGCGTGTGGGAAGTCCCCACCATGACAGACCTCCATGCGGCCGGCAACCTGTTCGAATGGGGCGCGATCGAGCTCCCCGTGCTGTTCGACCAGCCGTGCACCTACTCCGACTCCCACGTGTTCGCGATCCCGAACAACGTCGGCAAGGACGTAACGCCCGAGAAGCACGCCGCTGTCCTCGAGGTCATCAAGTACATGGCCGATAACTCGCTGTTCTGGGCAACCGCGGGCCATATTCCGGCCAACAAGGCGGTCACCGAGACTGCCGAGTACCAGGCCATGCAGCCGCAGGCGACCTACGCGGTCCTCGCCGCCAACATGATCTACGATCCCAAGTCCGTGCATGCGGGCGTCGCCTCGCCGCTGTTCGATGCGGCCGGCAACGCCTTCACCGCCGCGATCAACGGTGAGGTGGACGCCGCGACCGCCGTTGCGGAGATGAAGGAAGCCCTCAACGCGCTCTGAACGTGTTAGGCTGGTGGCCGGCGCCCCCGCGGGTGCCGGCCGTTCGTCCTGGGGAGGTGCGGGGACAATGCTGAAAGACCGGCGCAACGAGCTTCTGGTCGCGGCCGTCCTCGTTCTTCCCTTCATCGCCATCTACGGCTGGATGTTCGTCTGGCCGACGATCCAGATGGTCGAACTCAGCTTCACGAATGCCCCGCTGATCGGGGCGGGCGAATGGGTCGGGTTCGAGAACTACGCCAAGCTGCTCGGCGACCGCATCTTCCGCACCGCCGTCTGGAACACCGCCTATTTCGTGCTCCTGACCGTGGTGCCCGGCACGGCGGTCGCGCTCGCCATCGCACTCATGGTCTACCGTCTCAAGGGCTGGGTGCAGAGCCTGGTCCTCGCGGCATTCTTCCTGCCGTTCGTGCTGCCCATCACCGTCGTCTATCTGGTCTGGGACTGGCTGATGAACGTGCAGTTCGGCATTGCGCAATTCCTCATCGAGCCGCTGGTTGGCCGCCGGGTCAATGTCTGGCGCACCATTCCGTGGTTCATGCCGATGGTCGCCCTCATCACCATCTGGTGGACCAACGGCTTCTCGATCCTGCTGTTCCTCGCCGGGCTCAGGAACATTCCGCCCGAGGTGCGCGAGGCGGCGCTGCTCGACGGCGCCAACCGCTGGCAGCTGTTCACCCGCGTCACCTTCCCCATGCTGTGGCCGGTGACGGTGCTCTGCCTCACCATACAGCTCATCCTGCAGCTCAAGATCTTCGACCAGGTCTACCTGTTCTCGCTAGGCGGCCGCACGCAAACGACGATGGTGATGGTGCAGTACATCTTCGAGCAGGCCTTCGTGCACAACAAGGGCGGCTTTGCGGCGACCATCGCGGTTGCCATGTTCGTCGTCGTCATCGCATTCTCGGTCCTGCAGTTCCAGGCGCTCAGGGCGCGGGGAGGCAGCCAGTGACGGCAGCCAGCGAAGTCAGCGTTGCGAGCGAGGGCGCCGTCGAGCGGCGTTCGCGGTTCTTCGATATCGGCGGACTCCTGCTAACCGTTCTGACGGTCATCAGTGCCGCCATCTGGTTCTTCCCCGTCTACTGGGCCTTGAGCACCAGCCTCAAGACCGACCAGGAGGCAGTCCGCCCGGGGCTGAACCTCCTGCCGGAAGCGCCGACGCTCAACGGCTACCTCTACGTTCTGCAGCACTCTGACATCGGCATCTGGTACGTGAACTCGACCATCGTTTCGGTCGCGATCACGGTGATCGTGCTCTTCATGTCGGCGTGCTGCGGATACGCCATTTCGCAGCTGCGCTTCCCGGGGCGGTCGCTGCTGTGGTGGACGATCCTCGCGAGCTTCATGGTTCCGGTGCAGGCGCTGATCGTCAACCACTTCATCATCGTCGCGAACGTCAAGCTCCTCAACACCCACGCGGGCATCATCCTGCCGATGCTGATCGCGCCGGTCACGGTCATCGTCTACAAGCAGTTTTTCGATTCCATCCCGCGCGACTTCCGTGAGGCGGCAGTCGTCGACGGCGCCAACGAATTCCAGCTGCTGTTCCGCATCTTCGTGCCGATGAACTGGGGCGTGACGACCGCCCTCGGCATCATCACGTTCATCGGCGCCTGGAACTCGTTCCTGTGGCCGTTCCTCGCGGCGCAGAACGAGAAGATGATGACGGTGACGGTCGGCATCACCGCGGTACAGGATACCTTCGGTGTCGCCTATGCCCGCGTCATGGCCGGCGCGGTGATGGCTGGACTGCCCGTCGTCGTCGCCTATCTGCTGTTCCAGAAGAAGGTGACGCAGGCGATCACGCTTTCGGCGGGCATCAAGGGATAGCCCGCCGGATCGCCGCCCCCGCGCGCTACTTGCGGCGGACTCGCGTGCGGCGGGCCGGGGCCCCGCTTTCTCCCGCGGGCGTCCCGGCCATTACCGGCTGTCCGGCGCGCCGTTCGTCCAGGTCACCTGCTTGTCGCCGAGCGGCACGACCGAGAGGGACATCTTGCCGGACCCAAGCTGCAGTTCTCGCGCATGCGCGAGATAGACGAGCGCGTTGTTCTCGGCGTCGTAGATTCGCGAGACCCTCAGGCTCTTCCAGATCAGCGAGCGCGACTGGCGGAAGATCTCCTCGCCGCCGCGGCCGAGCCCGATGTCGCCGATGGTGATGGGACCGAATGCGTTGCAGGCGACCGCCGAATACGAGGGGTCCTCGAACCAGTTCCCCTGTTGCAGCCGGTCGATGAGGCTGCGGTTGAAATACGAGACGTGACAGACGACGCCATCGACCTCGGGATCGGCCACGGCCTCGACCACGATGTCGTTGCCGGTCCAGTCGACGCCAACGCTGCCGACATCGGCATTGTTGTCGCCGCAGGCGGCGAGCGGCAGGACAACGGCGAGGGGCAGCGCGAAACGGGCAAAGCGCTTAAGCATGGGACCTCCGGGGCAGTGCCGCACCAGCATGTGGGAACGCGGCTGCCCCGCCGCAAGTCGCAGGCGCCCCGACTAGAAGTGCCCGCGTTTCAGCCGCGTTTCGAGCATCCGCACGAGGAGCGACAACGAGATCGTCATCGTGAGGTAGAGGAAGGCGACGACGTTGTACGTCTCGAAGAACCTGAAGGTTCCCGCCGAATAGACCTTGCCGATCTGGGTGATGTCCTGGACGCCGAGCGCCGAGACCAGCGCCGAATCCTTGATCATCGAGACGAAGTCATTGCCGAGGGGCGGCGTGATGATGCGCAGCGCCTGCGGCGCGACGACGTGGCGGAATACCTGCCAGGGCCGAAGGCCGAGTGCGCGGGCGGCCTCGATGTGGCCGCGCTCGACCGCCTCGATCCCGGCGCGGAAGATTTCGGCGATGAAGGCCGAATAGCAGACCATCAGCGCGAACACTGCCCGCCAGGTGAAATCGAGTTCGCGAATGGTGAGCGGTTCCGCCCAGCCGAGCGCCACCGCCGGCGCGATGACGAAGTTGACCGCATCGACCATCCACGGCGCACCGACAAAGGCAACGTAGAAGAGGAAAACAAGGATCGGGATGCCACGGATCAGTTCGACGTAGAAGGTCGCGAGCTGCCGCAGAATGTAGATCGGCGAGGTGCGTGCCAGAGCAACGACGAGCCCGAGCAGACACGCGAGCGCGAAGGCCAC
>CAYRNE010000040.1:0-12082 GCA_964425245.1 uncultured Devosia sp. | reverse complement strand
ATGGCCCTCTATCTGCTCAGCACCGTGTTCCAGACCTTCGTCGGCTTCTTCGCGTTCGCCTGGGTTCTTGCCGATCCGCCGATGGACGTGCCGCTGCGGCTGGCGGGAACGACGGTCCTCCTGCTCGCATTCAGCGCGCTCTACGGCTCGCTTATGGAACACCTGACCCTCGGCTTCAGGCCGCTGCAGCCCAGGACCGTGTCGATCTACGACCCCAGCTTCTGGTCGCACGAGCGGCACTGGAAGGTCGCGAGCCCCGGTTTTGCCGCGCTGCTCAACGGCACGCCGTTCAAGGGCCTCGCCTGGCGGCTGCTCGGGGTCAAGGTCGGCAGGCGCCTTTTCGACGACGGCGCCTATTTCACCGAGCGATCGCTGGTCACCCTCGGAGACGACGTGACGCTGAACGGCGGCGTCGTGCTCCAGTCGCACACGCTCGAAGAAGGGATGTTCAAGTCGGGCATGATCACGCTCGGCAACGACGTCACGGTCGGGACGAAGGGTTACATCAACTACGAGGCGACGATGGGCGACGGTTCGCGGCTCGAAGCCGACTCGTTCCTGATGAAGGGCGAGGAGGTTCCGGCCGGCGCCATCTGGGGCGGCAATCCCGCGCGGCATCTGGGCTGACGACGTCAAAACCGGCCGATCGGCGCCCAAATTGCCATACTGAATGAGCCGGCCGCCGATTCGACTTTTCGTTCGCTTCCTGTTCCGCTAGAGGCTTGGGGCCGCGATTCACGCCTGTTCGGCAGTCACGGCCTGGAGGGTTACCTCCGCGGGGAGATCGAAGGAGGTCGTGATGCGTCTGATCAAGGTGCTGACTGCCGCCGCTGCGGCGATTGCAATGACGGTTGCCGCCGCTTCTGCGCAGGTGGTCGTCTCCAGCAAGATCGATACCGAAGGCGGGGTGCTGGGCAATATCATCAAGCTCGTGCTCGAGGCGAACGGCATCGCGGTCACCGACCGGATCCAGCTCGGCGGCACCCCCGTGGTCCGCGAAGCCATCGCGGCGGGACAGATCGACATCTACCCCGAGTATACTGGCAATGCGGCGTTCTTCTTCAACCGGGCCGACGAGCCGATCTGGAACGATGCCGCGCAGGCCTATGAGGAAGCCAAGCGCCTCGATTACGAGGCCAACAAGATCGTCTGGCTGCAGCCGGCGCCCGCCAACAACACCTGGGGGATCGCGATCCGAAGCGAGATCGCCGAGGCGAACGGTCTCGAGACCATGTCGGACCTAGCGACCTATGTGAATGGCGGCGGCGAGGTGAAGCTCGCGGCATCGGCCGAATTCGTCTCGTCCCCGGCTGCCCTGCCGAAATTCCAGGAGGTCTATGGATTCAAGCTGGAGCCGAGCCAATTGGTCACTCTTTCGGGAGGCGACACGGCTGCGACCATCGCGGCGGCCGCGCAGCAGACCAACGGCGTCAACGCCGCCATGGTCTATGGCACCGACGGCGGCATCGCGCCCTCCGGACTCACCGTGCTTGCCGACGACAAGGGCGTGCAGCCGGTCTATCAGCCGGCGCCGATCATCCGCGATCCCGTGCTGAGCCAGCATCCCGATATCCCCGGCTTGCTCAATCCGATTTTTGCGGAGCTCGACCTCGTGACGCTGCAGGAACTCAACGGCCGTGTGCAGGTTGGCGGCGAGGCGCCTGCGGCGGTCGCCCAGGACTGGCTCAAGCAGAACGGCTTCCTGGGGTAGGGCGGCCGGCGCGCGGCCCCGGACCCGGAAGGAGAGGCCCCTTATGCCGCGAAGGTCCATCGCTGGACTGAACCGATGACCGAGGCAGCCGCACCGGCTGCAAGAGAGCGGCCGGCGGCATTCGACAGGCTGGGCGTGGTAATCGCGCTGATCGGCGTCGCCGGCGCTCTGACGCCGTTCGCCGCCTTCCGCGCGAACCGGATCGTTCCCGGCGAGGGGCTGTCCATGCTCGCTTCGCTGCCCGCGCCGGAGGGTATGATCCTCGCGGCAGTAGTTGCGGCGGTGATCGCTGCGGCCCTGCTGCGCGTCCCGACGCCGTGGAAGCTCGGCGCGAGCCTCGGCGGCCTTGCGGCGATTCTTGTCTTCATCGGCCGGGCGGCGTCGTTCCTCACGCCCGAGGGTGATACCCTCGCCCGGGTTTCGCCGGGGACCGGGTTCTGGCTCCTGCTCGCCGCGTTCGCTCTCCTGGCGGCGCATGCGGCGACACGAGCGCGGCTGTCGCCATTTGCGCGCCTCGGCCTACTGGCCTTCTGTGCCATTGCGCTCGCCGCTATCGTCGCGCCCGGTACCTGGAACGACGTTTCCGTGCTCAAGGAGTATGCGGCGCGTGCCGACTCGTTCTGGCGGGAGGCGGGGCAGCATGTGCTGCTCGCCTTCGGCTCGCTCGTCGCGGCCGTCGTCGCAGGACTTCCCCTGGGCGTGCTCAGCTATCGCTGGCGGCCGTTACGCGTGCCTCTGCTCAACGTCCTCAACATCATACAGACCGTTCCCTCGATCGCGCTCTTCGGGCTCCTCATCGCGCCGCTCGGCTGGTTGGCCGCGAGTTTTCCCGCCGCCGCGGCTCTGGGCATCTCGGGCATCGGAGCGGCGCCCGCCATGGTGGCGCTGTTCGGCTATTCGCTCCTGCCCATGGTCGCGAATACCGTTGTCGGGCTCGAGGGTGTGCCCGCCGCGTCGCGCGATGCCGCGCGCGGCATGGGTATGACGGTGATGCAGCGTCTCATCGAGGTGGAAATGCCCCTGGCGCTGCCGGTCATCCTCACGGGCATCCGCATCGTGCTCGTTCAGAACATCGGCCTTGCAACCATTGCGGCGCTGATCGGCGGCGGCGGGCTCGGGGTCTTCGTGTTCCAGGGGATGGGGCAGACCGCGATGGACCTCGTTCTGCTCGGCGCGGCACCCACGGTATTGTTGGCCTTTGCGTCCGCCGTCGTCCTCGATGCCCTGGTCGAGATGCTGGGCGTCAGCCGGGGGAGCGCATGATCGAACTCGAGGCGCTCACCAAGGCCTTCGCCGGCACCATCGCCGTCGAGAATGCGTCCCTGACGGTCGGGAAGGGTGAGATCGCCACCATCGTCGGCACCTCCGGCTCTGGCAAGACCACGCTTCTGCGCATGGTCAACCGGCTGATCGAGCCGACGTCCGGCCGCGTGCTTATCGAAGGCGAGGACGTGAGCCGCATGCGGCCCTACGAGCTTCGCCGGCGCATCGGCTACGTGATCCAGGGCTACGGGCTCTTTCCGCACCGCACGATTGCGCAGAATATAGCGACAGTGCCGCGGCTTCTCGGCTGGGACAGGCAACGGATCGACGCCCGGGTCGACCAGTTGCTCGACCTGTTCCAGCTCGATCCGTCCGAGTACCGCGACCGGTTCCCGTCTCAACTCAGCGGCGGGCAGCAGCAGCGGGTGGGCGTCGCGCGGGCGCTCGCGGCCGAACCGCGGCTCCTCCTCATGGATGAGCCATTCGGGGCGCTGGACCCCATCATCCGCGCCAAGGCGCAGGAAGATCTGCTCGCCATCCAGCGGCGCTTCGGGCAGACGATCCTTCTCGTTACGCACGACATCGACGAGGCGATCAGGCTCGGCGACAAGGTCGCGGTGATGAACGGCGGGCGTGTGCTGCAGTTCGCGCCGCCGGCCGAAATCCTGACCCGTCCCGCAACGCCCTTCGTAGGCGAGTTGATCGGCACGACGGACCGGCCGTTCCGGCTGCTTTCGCTGCAGACGGTCGACTCCGTCGTCGAGCCGGGGCAGGGCGAGGGCGAGCCGATACCGGCCGGCACGTCGCTCCGCGATGCCTATGCGGATTGCCTCTGGACCGGCCGGCGGGCGCTCACGGTGGTCGACAATGCGGGCCATCCTCTCGGCCGCGTCACGATCGAAGCACTCGCGCAGCATGCGAGAGGCCCACAATGAGGGCCGGTGTCGTCCTGAGGCTTGCGGCGCTCGCCGCCCTCGTTGCGCTGGTCGTCAACCCGGAGGCCTTTGCCTCAGTCTTCGCTCCGCTGACCCGCAACGGGCAGCCTCCGATCTATCTTCAGACGCCGCTTCTCGATCTGACGGTCAACCACCTCTTGCTCGTCGCCGCGGCCGTGGGGGCAGCGACGCTGATCGCGGTCGGCCTCGCCATTCTCGTCACGCGGCCCTTCGGCAGCGAGTTCATGCCGCTCTCCAGGTCGCTTGCCAATATCGGCCAGACGTTTCCGCCGGTCGCCGTGCTGGCGCTCTGCGTGCCGCTGCTCGGGTTCGGCTCGGGGCCGACCCTGGTTGCCCTCTTCCTCTATGGGCTGCTGCCGATCTTCGAGAACGCCCTCGCGGGCCTCACGGGCCTGCAGCCCGAGGTGACGGAGGCAGCGCGCGGATCCGGAATGACGGACGGTCAGATGCTCATGCAGGTCGAACTGCCGCTGGCGGCGCCGGTCATCCTCGCCGGCATCCGGCTCAGCACCATCATCTCGCTGGGCACGGCAACGATCGGCTCGACGGTCGCGGCGAGCACGCTTGGCGAGGTGATCATCGCCGGGCTTCTGAGCGGCAATCTCGCGTTCGTCGCGCAGGGGGGACTCATCGTCGGCGTGCTCGCCGTCCTCGTCTACGATGCGCTGGGTTTCGCCGAACGGCTGCTCATGCGGCGGACCGGCCGGTTGCGTCGCGCCGGCGCCTGAGGGTCACTCGGCGGATGGGGGTTCCGGCGCGGCGGGAGACTGCGTGCCCTCCGCGAACTGCTTCGCGACCGGTGCGACCGCGGTCCCGCTCTCCTCGAGCTGGTGTGCGATTCGCAAACAGATGTCTTCGCGCCAAGGCGCGGCAATGATCTGCACGCCCATGGGCAATTGGCGATCGGGCAGCCATACCGGCACCGTGGCGACGGGGAGTCCGATGAATGAGAGCGGCTGCGTGAAAATGCCGAGGTTTGGCCGGATCGGCATGTCGATACCGCCGAACCGCGCGGTCTTCTGGCCGATTCTGGGTGCGGCCATCGGCGTCGCCGGTGCGAGGATCGCATCGACGTCCTCGAAGAGCGGCAGGACCATGTCGCGGAACACGCGACGCACCTTTTGGGCGCGTTGAACCCAGGCGGCGGGAAGCATGGCCCCGGCGAACAGCCGGTCGCGGACATCGGGATCGAAGTCCTCGGGCCGCTCGCGCAGCCGGTCGAGGTGGAGCGCAGCGCCCTCGGCCATGGTAATGATGAACGCCGCGGCGCGCGCGGACTGCGCCTCCGGAATCGTGACAAGGCGCGCCGCCTCGAGTGCCCGCGCGACATGCGAGACGTGCGCCTGGACCTCGCTGTCGCCGGCGAAATAGCCGGCCGCGATGCCGATCCGCACGCCCGGAATAGGGTGGCGCAGGCGCGCTCCGGTCGGCTCGTGCGGCCTTTTGCTCTGCGCCGGATCGGCGTCGTCGTAGCCCTGCATGGCGTCGTAGGCGAGCGCCAGGTCGCCGGCGGAACGCGCGAGGGGGCCCGCGTGATCGAGGCTTGCGGCGAAGGGAAAGACACCGGCCCGGCTCAACCGGCCGTAGGTGGGTTTGAGGCCGAAGAGGCCGCAGAGCGCGGCCGGCACGCGGATCGATCCATTCGTGTCGGTCCCGAGGGCAAGCGGGACGAGACCCGCCGCCACCGCGGCAGCCGATCCGGCCGAGGAGCCGCCGGTCATGCGCTCGGTATCGTGCGGGTTGCGGGTGGGGCCGTGGTGCGCGTTCTCGCCCACAAAGCCGTACGCGTATTCGTCCATGTTGGTCGCGCCGACGAGGATGGCGCCCGCTGCCTCGAGCCTCGCGATCAGCGTCGCGTCGGCTGTGGCGGGCGGTTTGTCGCGATTGATTTTCGAGCCCGCCAGGGTTGCGAGGCCCTCGATGTCGAAGAGGTTCTTGGCGGCGAAGGGGACGCCGGCGAGCGGCCCTGCCTTGGCGCCGCCGATGATCGCCTCGTCGACGGCGTCGGCTCTGGCGCGGGCACGCTGGGCCACGGTGGCGGTAAACGCGCCGAGCGCCGGGTTGTGCCGATAGATGCGGGCGAGGGCGGCTTCGACGACGACCCGCGCCGAGACTTTCCGCGCGGCAACCGCCCTCGCGACCGCGGCCGCTGTGGCCGTTCCCATCATGCGCGATAGACCGGCGCCGGTTCGGCATCGTCGGGGAGCTTAACCTGCTCGACGATGGCGTTCATTTTCGCCGCCGTCTTGAGGTTCTGGCGAATGCCCTCATTGTATTCCGGCGCTATCCTGAGATGCAGAAGCGTGGCCGCGGCCTCGATGACCGCCTCGGCATCGAATGGCTTGTAGTTCATGGAAAGCGACGCCCCGTTTCGCTGGGCGGCCGCCAGCCCGCCGGCCGCCGCTCATGCCTCCAAACGGGGGTACCCTTCCACAACCCGGTGCAGCGGGCAACAACGAGCGGTCGCACCCGCCCTGCGGCCGGCCCCCTAGACGTGGTTGCGCCAGGAATGCTGCGGATTGTAGTCGAGCATGCGCTTGGCTTTTTCGATCGACAGCAGCGTCCCGTTGGCGGACAGCGTTCCCTTGATCGGCACGTCCGGAAAGACTTCGGCCATGAGCGAAGCGTTGGATCGGCTCATCACCGTGTCGGCATTGGCGATGATGAAGGGCTCGAATCCCTTGAACTCGGCCTCGAGCCCCCGCCGCACCGCCTGCGCCCCGTCGCGCGCGTCGATATAGCCCCAGAGATTCCATTTGCGTTTCATGGGGTCGGCGTCGAAGCTCGGGAAGGCCTTGTAGTCCTCGACATACATGACGTTCGAGAACCGCAGACCGACCATCTTCAGGTCGGGGTTCCAGCGGCAATACTGGGCCGCCATGGTTTCATCGAGGAGCTTGCCCAGCGAATAAGCCGTCTCCGGCCGCGGCGTGTATTCCTCGTCGAGGGGCGCGTAGGGCGGCGGCGTGTCGAAGGGCAGGCCGAGGACCGTTTCGCTCGAAGCGAAGACAATGTTGCCGATACCCGCCAGCCGGGCTGCCTCGAAGACGTTGTAGCTCGAGGGCACATTGTTGGCGAAGGTGCGGCTGTTGGCGAAAAGCCCGGGCGCCGGAATGGCGGCGAGATGCACAATGGCGTCGAACGGCCCGCGGTTCTCGTCGATGCCTCCCATCACGGCCCCGAGCACCTGACCAAAGTCCGTGAGGTCGATGCGCACCGTTCGGCAGATCGCTTCGGGCGGCACGACGGTGTCGAGATTGAGTACTTCGTAGCCGTTCGAAACGAGATCCTTGAGGACTGCCCGTCCCAGCTTGCCGCTACCGCCTGTCACAAGAACTCTCGTCATCGCTCCCTCTCGCCCGTTCCGCGCTGTGGCCGCGGCGACCCTAGCATGCGCGCGCCGAGCGTAAAGCCCGGGCGGCCGGCGCCGCTGCAGGGACCGTTTCCGCCAAGGCAGCGCGGCTCCGGCCGGCAGCTAAACGAAGCCTGAATTCCGGGTTCAGTGCGGGTTCAATCGCCCGGGGCTATACGCGCGCCACCTCAAACGGAGCGGGTTCTCCGCTCCGGCCAAGCCACAACAGGAGATCTGAATGAACAAGAACGTCATCGTCCTTGCCGCCGCCACCGTAGCCGTCGTCCTGGGCTCGATCGGCTCCGCCGGCGCTCTTTCGATCAAGCCGGGCTGGAAGTTCCCCAAGCACGAGGCTTCCACCTACAGCTGCGGCTCCGAACTCGGCTACCTGCGCCGCGTCTATCCCGAGCAGATCGACTCGGTCCTCGACGAGGACCAGGTCTCCGTGGTCCCGGTCTGCGAAGACGAGGACGGTTCGCTCCGCAATGCGGGCAACGCCGGCGCGCTGCGCATGCACATCGCCGACAACGAGGCGATGGTCGTCGCGCTCGGGGATGCGACCTACAGCCCCGAGGACGTCGTCGGCGTGCGCATGACCGGCGACGAGTCGATCATCCTCTACGTGCAGTCGTCGAACTACTGACCGGACGCCGTCGACCGGCTGTCCATCATCCGGGGCGGGAGCGCAGCTTCCGCCCTTTTTGCTGCGTGAACCGCTTCTGAATGGCGGGATCAGCGGCAGTTCAAGGCCGTATCGGCAGGATGCGGCCTCTCAAAAACAACGCTCACCCGACTTGCAGGAAGAAGGCCACCCAGCAACAACCGTTCGGAGATTTCCGATGTTCAGACATCTATTTCTTGCCGCGGTCACGATCGCCGCCCTCGGCAGCTCACCGGTTCCGGTCATCACCGGCGCCGCACTCGCACAGGGCTGCGGCCCCAATGTCGCCGGCGCCAACTGCCGGCCCAACAACTCTGCCAGCACATACGAATGCTCGACTGCGCTCGGGCACCTGCGCCGGGTCTACGAGGAAGACCTCGAGGTCATCGAGGATCCCGATCTGGTCTCGGTGGTCCCCGTCTGCCTGAACGAGAGCTACGGCATGATGCGCTCGGACGGCAACGCCGGCGCGTTGCGTCAGGTCATCGCCGGTAACGAGGCGATGATGGAAGCCCTGTTCCTCGAGAATTTCGGTTCCGAGGACGTCGTCGGCATCCGTATGACCGGCCCCGGGTCGGTGATCCTTTACGTCCACCCGTTCCTCTACAAGTAGGGCGGGCCAACGATCGGCGGACGGCCCGGAGGCCGTCTGCCGTGTCACCCGCGGCCCGATACACGCTTTTTCTCACCGACACCGTGGATCGAACGGCCATTCGGCCGCGCACCCCGCATGAACGGTATCTGAACGGCGCCATCAGCAGGGGTTCAACGCCCGTCCCCTAGGTTGGCCGCATCGAATTTCCTGCGGCCCGTCAGAACGGGGGATCAAATGAACAGATCGCACGAGAAGCTTCTTATCGCGACGCTGGCCGGCCTCGTGATCACCGCCGCCGCCGCTTTTGCCGTGCAGCCCGCCATCGCAGCCGGCTACGACGTCGGCGCCGAGGCCGAAGTCACCGGCGTCAAGCACTGGGATGTGCTCAACGTCCGCAAGTGGCCGGCGCCGTACTCCAAGAAGATCGGCGAATTGGAGCCCGACGCTCTCGTCTGGGTCGAGCGCTGCATCGTTGCCGATTTCGGCAGCGACTGGTGCCTCGTTGCGGGCGAAGGCCAGTATGGCTGGGTGAATTCCCGCTATCTCGACATCGACGAAGACGATCTCGCCTCGCTCGGCGGCGAGGGCTGACGGCAGCCCCGCAACCGATCCGCGTTCTTCTGCGTTACCCGACCAGTTTTCGACTGACCTCCAACAGAGTTGACTTTGACGGCCCGGTGATGTCCCTCCAAGGGACCAACCGGGCCAATTTTCTTCATGAGCGCCAATCCTGTTCTCGTCGAACAGACGCGCGGCGGCATCGCCGAGAATCTCCACCGCGGCGCGTTCGTCATCTGCGATAGCGACGGACGGATCCTTGCCGGTGCCGGTGACATCGAGCGGCCCGTATTTCCCCGGTCGGCGATAAAGTCGATCCAGGCGCTTGCGATCTTCACCTCCGGCGCGGACATCCAGTTCGATCTCACCGACGAGGAACTGGCGCTCGCCTGCGCCTCGCATCACGCGGAAAGCATGCACGTCGCGGGTGTCTCCGCGTTTCTCGAGCACGTCGGGTTAAGCCCGCGCGACCTCGAATGCGGTGCGCATCAGCCCAGCAACGCCGCCGCGCGGGAGGAACTGCGGCGCTCCGGCATGAGCCCGCTGCCGCTCCACAACAACTGCTCGGGCAAGCATGCCGGTATGCTGGCAGCGGCGCGAGCCATGGGCGCGGCGACCGCCGGATATGTGGACCGCGAGCACCCGGTGCAGGTCGAGGTTCGCCGGGTCATCGAGTCCGTAATCGGCGAGCCGCTCGGCGTCGACAAGTGCGGCACCGACGGCTGCTCGATCCCGACCTGGGCGGCGCCGCTCAGAGCCTTCGCAACCGGTTTTGCGAGAATGGCGACCGGCCGCAACCTGCCGCGCGACCTCGCAGAGGCCGCCGAGCGCATTCTCGGGGCTGCCACCTCGCATCCGCTGCTCGTTGCCGGAACCGGACACTTCGACAGCGAAGCGATGGCGGCGTTCGGGGGACGGGTCATGCAGAAGGGCGGGGCCGAGGGGGTGCAGTGCGGCGCGATTCGCGACAGGGGCTGGGGCTATGCGATCAAGTGCGACGACGGCAGCATGGCCGCCTCGGTGGTGATTGCCGCCGAGCTCCTCGGTGCGTTCGCGAATCCCGACGACCGGCAGCGCGCGGTACTCGCCCGCTTCGCGCTGCAGACGATCCGCAACGTGCGCGGCATCGAGGTCGGCGAGCTGCGGGGGACAGGGGAACTGCGCGCCGCGCTGACCGTCTGAACCAGCGGGCCTAGGAGACGCGGTTGCCGCTCACCGTCACGGCGGGGAACTGCGAGGCGTCGCGAACGAGGTCGTCCGACACGGTATCCCACCAGGCGAGCCCCGCGATTCCCGCGCTCCGTGCTCCCGAAACGAGGTTGCCGGTGACGACCGCATTGCCGGCGCCTTCGGCAACGCTCACGCCGATGCCGATCACGACGTCCCGGACGACGTTGCCCTGGACCACGACATCGCGGAGGTAGGGGCCCCAGCCGGCGCCAATGCCGAGTCCGGGCACGGCCTCGACGAGATTGTTGGCGATCACCGCATCGGCCTCGGCGAAGATGCCGGCCGGCGTCGTGTCGGGGTTCACGCGCGAACCCGGATAGATGTTGCGCACGATGTTGCCGGTGCAGGTCGCGAGGCGGCCGTTCTGGTCGAAGTTGGTGATCGAGATACCCTGGGCGGCGCCGTCGATCACATTGTCGGCGATGACGGAACCGGAAAACGAGAACTCTGAGAAGATCGCGACCTCGCCGCTCTCGAGGCAGGTGTTTGCCGAAACGATGGCATTGCTGGTCGTGTTGAGGCGGATGGCCGAGAAGGCGCAGTTGCGCGTGCGATTGCCGGTCACCGTGACGCCGTGGGCGCGGAATACATTGATGCCGTTGCCGTTCTCGCCGTTGCCGCCGCCGTCGGTGCGGATATCGAAAATGTCGTTGTCGGAGACCACGGTGCCGTCGTAACCCGCTTCGCGCGTCCAGACGCGGATGCCGCCGTTACCGCAGTTGAAGATTCTGTTGCGGGCGATCACGAGCCCCGCATTGTCGATCGCGAAGATGCCGTTGTCGGCAAAGCCATGGATCACGAGGTCGACGACACGCCCCGATGAGCGGTCGAGATAGAGGCCGCTCGCCATGCCACCCTGCAGGCGAATCGATTCGAGCTCGACCTGCTCGCAACCGATGAAGCCGAGAAGGCCGGCGGGCTCGGCACCCGTTCCGGTGCCCACGCCATCGATGCTCAGGTCCCTGAGTGTGATGGCGCTCCTTTGCTCGGCCCAGAGGACCGGCGCGTTGCCGATGGAGACAAGATTCGTCGCCCCTCGCACACCGAGGATCGTGCTGGACGACGGGAGGCGGATGCCCGTCATGGCATAGAAGCCGCCCGGCAGGAACAGCGGCAGACCGCGCGCGGCGGCGGCATCGACCGCGGCCTGCATGCGTTCGCTCTGGTCGTAGGCGGCAGGATCGTCGCCTTCGGCGAGGTTGTTCGACAACAGGCCGAACTCGGATGCGTGGACGACGGCCGCAGGCGCCCCGTCCTGGCCGAGAGCAGGCAGCACCGTCCCCAGTGCCGCGGCGGCCGAGCCCATGAGAATTGTCCGGCGGCGCAAAAATGTACTCATGGCCCGATCATGCCCCCATCCGGCCTGCGGAGCCAATGCCGCGGACCGGCATGGTGAACGGCCGATCAGCCGAAGTCGAAGAGATCGTCGAGGAACGATTCCCGGCGCTTTCTGGGCCGCTCCTCATAACCGCGTCCGTCGCGCCGGTCGTAGCCGGGGTCCCTGGCGGTCGTCGCAAACCGCGCCGGCTCGGTGGCGGAGCGCTCGATGATCTTGTCGAGTTCGCCGCGATCCAGCCACACCCCGCGGCATTGCGGACAATAGTCGATCTCGATTCCCTGACGCTCGGACATCATCAGTTCGGTTCCGTCAACGGGGCACTTCATCGTCCTCTCCATGGTTTCGCAGGGCCTAGGTAGGAGACAATGCCTTGAGATCAACCTCGTTTCCGCGCGACGAATACATTGCCTTGCCCGC
>CAYRNE010000039.1:0-12096 GCA_964425245.1 uncultured Devosia sp. | reverse complement strand
GGTCCTGCTGATCAGCCACGACCGCGACCTGCTCAACAAGGCGGTGAGCTCCATCGTCCACCTCGATCGCGGCAAGCTCACGTTCTACCGCGGCGGCTACGACACGTTCGAGGAAACGCGCCGCATGCAGATGGAGCTCAACAACAAGAGCCGGGAGAAGACGCTGGAACAGATCGCGCATCTGCAAAGCTTCGTCGACCGTTTCCGCGCCAAGGCGACCAAAGCCAAGCAGGCGCAGGCGCGGGTCAAGATGATCCAGAAACTGAAGCCGCCTGCGGCGATGTTCGACGAGTACGCGGCGCCCTTCACCTTCCCCAATCCGAAGAGGCCGCCGGCCTCGCCGATGATCACGTTCGAGGACGTGTCGGTCGGCTACGGCGACCATGTCGTCCTCAGGAAGATCACCGACCGCATCGATCCGGACGACCGCATCGCGCTCATCGGCGTCAACGGCAACGGCAAGTCGACCTTCGCCAAGCTGCTCGCCGGCGACCTCAAACCGATGCATGGCCAGATGCGGCGCGGTAAGGGGCTGGAAGTGGCGTACTTCGCCCAGCACCAGATGGACAAACTCAGGCCCGACTGGACGCCGCTCGAGCACGTCGTCGACCTCATGCCCTACGACACCGAGGCGAAACGGCGAAGCCGCGTGGCGCAGATGGGGCTTTCCACCTCGCGCATGGACACGCTAGCCAAGAACCTCTCGGGCGGCGAACGCGCGCGGCTGCTGCTGGGACTCGTGACCTTCGGCGGGCCAGGCATGCTGGTGCTGGACGAGCCGACGAACCACCTCGACATCGACAGCCGCGATGCGCTGGTCGCCGCCCTCAACGACTACCAGGGTGCCGTGCTGGTCATCAGCCACGACAGACACCTGATCGATGCCACGGTCGACAAGCTATGGATCGCGCAGAACGGCACCATCGAGCACTTCGACGAGGACCTCGACTTCTACCAGCGCATGCTGACTTCAGCCGGAAACCCCAAGGGTGGTAACGGTCAGGCGAAACCGCCCGCCGCAGGTTCGCAGGAAGGGCGCAAGCGTGAGCGGCAGGAGGCGGCCGCGCGCAGAGCCGAGATCGCCCCCCTGCGCAAGGAGATCAAGGCGGCGGAACAGAAGATCGCCCGCCTGCGCAACGAACTGGCCAAGATCGAGGCCATTCTCGCCGACCCCAAGACCTATGACGGCGCGCCGGAGCGGGTGATCGTGCTCGGCAAGGACAAGGCGCGGTTCGAAAGCGAAATCGGCCAGGCCGAAGAGCGCTGGCTCGAAATGAGTGCCGCGCTCGAAGAGGCCGAACAGGCCTGAGGGACGAGCGGCATCCCCGTTGACAGCGTTGCGGCGCTCCCATTCACTGGCCGCCGGTTTCTGGGAGACACTCCACCATGAAGACCGCCCTGCCGCTCGTGTTCGCCGCGGCCGCCGTCCTTGCCGCGCCCGCCGCCGCGCAGGAATTAACAGAGGAACAGCAGCTCATCGCGACCGAATTCGCGCTCAACAACAGTCAGTTCGTGATGCAGCACGAAATCGGCCATCTGTTCGTCGCCGAGTTCGGGCTGCCGGTGCTCGGCAAGGAAGAGGATGCGGCGGACAGCCTCGCCGCGCTCTTTCTGCTCAATCAGCAGAGCGAGGAGGCGAACCAGGCGCTGATCGACTCGGCCGACGGCTGGTACCTGGCCGAGTTCGACAATCCGTCGGAAGAATACGAAGCCGCCGATTTCTACGACGAACACAGCCTGTCCATCCAGCGCGCCTATCAGGTCGTGTGCTTCATGGTCGGCGCCGATCCCGAGACTTTCGCGGAAGTCGCCGAGGAATACGAGATCGACCCGGAGCGCCAGGAGTCCTGCGCCTTCGACTACGAGCAGGCGTCCAATTCCTGGGCCGGGCTGCTCGAACCCAACGAAGGCGGCGGCGGCGGCCGGATCGAGGTCGTTTACGAGCCGGCCGGCGACGACTATGCCGATATCGAGCAACTGCTGAAGGACGTCGAGTTCCTCGAGACGGCTGCCGGCGATCTCGAACAGACCTACGCCCTGCCCCGCGATCTCACGTTCCGCGCCGCGCTGTGCGAAGAGGAGAATGCCTACTACTCCTACGAGGATGCAGAGATCACCTTCTGCTACGAGATGGTGGCGTTCTTCTTCCGCATCATCGAGGACGAGATGCTCGCCAATCCGGACGCATGACGGCCGAGGAGATCGTCAGCCTGCTCGACCTCCAGCCGCACCCCGAGGGCGGCTGGTTCCGCGAAACGTTCCGCGACGCGCCCGAGGGCGGGCGGGCGCATTCAACGGCGATCTACTACCTCCTCGAAGGCGGACCGGCGGGGCGCTGGCACAGGGTCGATTCCGCCGAGGTGTGGCACTGGTATGCCGGCGCGCCGCTGACGCTCGCGACCTCCGCCGATGGCGTGGCCCGCTCGATGGCGCTGCTCGGTCCCGACCTCGCCACCGGCGCGCGGCCGCAGCTCGTCATCCCCGCCGGACACTGGCAGAGCGCCCGAAGCCTCGGCGAGTGGACGCTCGTCGGCTGCACCGTCGCGCCGGGCTTCGACTTCGCGCATTTCGAGATGCAACCCCAGGGCTGGGAGCCGCGGGGTTAGGACGTCGCTTTCTTCACCCAGCGGCCGCCGGGGTCCTGCTGCCAGTAAGTCACGGCATTTTCGGGCGTCGAGAGCGCCTTCCAGGCGATACGCGCTTCCGCCAACGCCTCCGGATCGTGGCCCGAGAAGAGAAAGACCAGCCGTTCGTAGCCTGCGGTCTCCCTGGGCACAGCGCGATCGACGAAGAAGCGCACGTTCGCGCCATTAGGGTTGTCGCCCTCGGTCGTGATGAGGACCGGCTGCAGCGGATCGGTCGGCTGGCCGGCAATGCCGTGCGGCAGAAAGCTGTCGTCGCGGTAAGTCCAGAGCGTGCCGTCGAGCGCTTCCGCGCGTTCGGGGCTCCCGGTTTCGACCACCGCCCTCCAGCCCCGCTCGAGCGTCTTTTCGAGAAGCGTCGGCAGCACGCGCTCCAGCGGCTGGTTTTCGAGGTGGTAGAAAAGCACCTCGGTCACGACTGGGGCTCGAAGCGGTCGCGGACGAAGCGGTCCAGCAATGCGACGCCGAAGCCCGGTGCCCACGAGGTGTTGGTCTCGCTGGACGGCCCGCCGAAACCGGCGCCGGCGATATCGAGATGCGCCCAGGCCGTATCCTTGACGAAGCGCTGCAGGAAATGTGCCGCGGTGATCGAGGCGCCTGGCCGGCCGGCCGAATTCTTAATGTCGGCGAAGCGACTCTCGATCAGCTTGTCGTACGCTTGGCCCATCGGCATCCGCCAGACCTTTTCGCCAGTCGCGAGGCCTGCGGACCGCAGCCCCTCGGCGAGACCCTCGTCGTTACTGAAAAGACCCGCGTGGTCGTGTCCGAGGGCGACGATGATCGCGCCGGTCAAGGTCGCAAGGTCGATCAGCGCCTGCGGCTTGAACCGCTGTTGCGCGTACCAGAGCGCATCGGCAAGGACGAGCCGGCCCTCGGCGTCGGTGTTGACGATCTCGATGGTCGTGCCGGACATCGCCGTCACGATGTCCCCCGGGCGCATCGCCGTCGCGCTCGGCATATTTTCCACGAGACCAACGATGCCGACCGCGTTCACCCTCGCCTTGCGGCGCGCCAGCGTCTGCATGAGGCCGGTGACCGCGGCCGCGCCGCCCATGTCGCCCTTCATGTCCTCCATGCTGGCGGCGGGCTTGATCGAAATGCCACCGGTATCGAAGACCACACCCTTGCCGACGAAGGCAACCGGCCGATAGCTCTTCCTGCCGCCGAGCCATTGCATGACGACGATCCGCGGCGGGCGGGCAGACCCCTGAGACACCGCCAGGAGGGCGTTCATGCCGAGCTTGCGGATCTGCCGTTCCTCGAGCACCTCCACCTCGATGCCCAGTTCTGCGAGCTTGCCGGCACGCTCGGCGAATTCGACGGTGCCGAGCACGTTGGCTGGTTCGTTGACGAGGTCCCGGGCGAGGAGCGTCCCCTCGACCGCCGGCATGCGGGCTGCCATGGCGCGGTCGAGTGCAGCCCTGGCGGTGACGTGCAGCGTCACGGCGAGACTGCGGCTATCGCCGTTTTCCGCATCGTTGGCCCGCGTCTTGTAGCGGTCGAAGCGGTAGTGACGGAGACGCAGGCCCGCAGCGAGATCGGCAACCCGCTCGGGCGTTGCGTCCTCGCCCTCGATCAGCACGGCAGCCTTCGCGACCCTGAGCGCTGCGAGCTTGCCGGCGAGCGAACCGCCCCGGTCCGTCCATACGGTCGCTGCGTTTGCAGGGTCGGCGGGTTTTCCAGCGCCGAGGACGATCAGGCGGTCCGCCTCCAGCCCGGCAGGCGCCACGATGTCAAGCACGTGCCCCGGCTTTCCGGAAAACCCGGTGACCGCCGTCGCGCGCCGCCAGTCGAGCCCGGTAGAGGACCAGATCTCGGCGGATTCGCCGCTCGGCGCCGCTCCTTCGCCGACGTAGATAACGAGCGCCGCACCGGACGTCGCCGTTACCGGAAACGTTGCAGTCTTGATCTGGAGCGTAGACGCCATCGGGCAGAATCAGCCTGTTGGAGGGGGACGAGGGCCGGAAAAGAATGGGCAACAGTCAGGCGCTTTCCAGCGCGCGTCAATCCCGCAACACGAACGGCAGGATCGGGTGGAAGCGGGCCTGTTGCCTTGTCATTGCCCGACAACGCCCGCAATCTCCGGGCGGCGTCGTTCGCCCGGCGCGGGTGCCGGGCGGGCTTCCGTTGCGTCTCGGAGACTATGACTCGTCTTTCCGGCTATCTCGTGAGGCTGTTTTCCGCCGAAGCGCTCGCGCTGTTCGGCATTGCCTCGCTGCTGCTGTTCCTCGCCCAGGCTCTCCGCTCGTTCGACGTGATCGCGGTGAAGGGCCAGGACCTCCTGACCCTCGTCGGCCAGTCGCTGCTCACCATGCCGACGCTCTCCATCGCGTTCGCCCATGTGTGCATCGGGATCGGCCTCGCCCGCGGCCTGCGGACTCTGCAGCAGAGCCAGGAGTTGCACATCATCCATTCGAGCCGGCGCCTCAGGGCGCTGTTCGGGGCGATTACGGCCTATGCGCTCGGCGGCATGCTGGTGGTTCTCACGCTGACCCATCTGCTCGAGCCGACGACCCGCCGCCATTACGACGCCTGGGCGGCGAGCGTTGCGGCTGATCTCGTCAGCCGGACGCTGACGCCGCACCGGTTCGTGCAGGTCACCCCCGGCGTCATGCTCGTCATCGGCTCGCGCGGCCTCAACGGCGAACTGGGCAGTTTCTTCGCGGACGACCGCCGCAACCCCGGGATGCGACAAACCTACCGGGCGGAGTCGGCGACGGTCGCGGCAGACGGCGATGGTTACGTCATCCGGCTGGTCGACGGCAGCATCCAGTATATGTCCGGCGACCGGCAGTTTTCCGAGATCTCCTTCACCCGCTACGACCTCGCGGTCGAGCGGCTGACAGGCGTGACGGGCGGCTCGGGCCTCGCCGGCGTCGACTCGATCACGCTGATCGCCGGCGCCATCGCGCGCGGCGGAATCGACGCCGGCACGGCGCAGCAGCTGGGCGCGCGCACCGGCGAGGGCCTCAGGGTCCTTGCCCTCTGCATGATCGTTGCGGCGATCGCCGCCTTCCCCAACGGGCGCCGGGGAAACCGCGAGTTCCCGCTCGAGCTCACCGTCCTCGGCATCGCGTTCCTCGAGCGGGCGATCACCGGCTACCTCGATCTTCCGGTCTTCGGACTGCCGACCGGCTCGCTGTTCATCGTAGCGGCGGCGGTGCTGGTGTTCGCCGTGAGGCTGGCAAGGCCCCTGCCCCGGCGCGCGGCGGAGGTTGCGGGATGACCCGGACCGATCTCATCGTTCTCAAGCGGCTCGGCAGCCGGATTGTCCTCACCGTGTTGCTGCTGTTCGGCATGGTGGCGCTCGTCGAATCGATGAACACTTGGCGATTCGAGCACCTCTCGAGCATCGGCGGGCCGCTGCTCGGCATTTCCGCGATTCTGCTCAACGCCGGGTTCTGGTCGCTGGGGACGCTGCCGGTGACCCTGCTCGTCGGTGCGATCGTTGGGCTGCTCGATCTGCAGGCGCGGCGGGAGCTTGTCGTGATCAACGCCTCCGGCATCTCGGTCTGGCAAGTGATGCGGGCGCCGCTCGCGGCGGTCCTGCTCGCCGGGCTCGTCATCTCGTTCGGCGTGGACGCGGCGCTCGTCACAATGATGCGGTCGCTCTCGGTCAACCTGCCGCAGGCGAGCAGCGGCGGCGAATTATGGCTGGAGCAGCAGGGGAACGAGGGACAGGCCTACACCATGGTCGCGCTCCATCCCCATCCGGGGGGCACGATTCTGGAGGATGTTACCTTCTTCCTGCCGGAGGAGCTGGGCGGCCCGAGGCTCCGCGCCGAGCGGGCGGAACTCCGGAACGGCTCCTGGGAGGTCACCGGGGCGACACGGTATGCGCCGGATTCAGTGCCGGAGCGGGTCGGCGAGCTTTCGATCCCCACGACGACCACCCCCGGCGACCTCGGGGCGCGGCTGTCGGCGCCGGGGGAAATGACGATCTATGAGCTCATCCAGCTGCAGGGACGCCGGGTTTCGGACGCGAGCCTCCTCAATGGCGTGCAGATGCGGCTCGCCCGGCTCACGGCCTTGCCGCTGATGCTGGGCGCTTCCCTGATCATCGCATTTGCGTTTACCGCCGGTTATCGGCGGACAAATAAGTATGGCGTTACCGTGCTTTATGGAATTGTTCTTGGCTTTGTGGTTTATGTCGTGACGGAGATGGCCGCGACGGCTGGCTCCTCGGGAGTTTTGCAGCCCGCATTTGCCGCGTTCGCACCGGCACTTGTGGCGTTGGTTGTTGGCACCACGGTGCTTCTCTTCAGGGAAGACGGGCGACGTTGAGGGGTCTGGGGCGCGAGAGGAGAGGTCTGCCGGGCGGGCTACCGCTTCTGGCAGGCATCGCCATGGCGATCATCCTCGCCGCAGCGCCGGCGCGGGCCCAACTCCTGCCCGAAGGCTTCTTCGAGCAGACCCCCGTCACCGGGGGGCAGGCCCAGGTCGAGGCCAACATGCTCGCCTACAACGCCGCGACCACCGTGATAAGCGCCGAGGGCGCGGTCATCATGCACTACGAGGGCTATGCCCTCACCGCCGACCGGATCACCTACAACCAGACCACGGGGGAGATGTTCGCAGAGGGGAACGTCGCGATCCGGGATCCGCTGGGCAACGTCTATCGCAGCGACCGGGTCGAGGTCACCGCCGGCCTCAAGCAAGCTTTCATCGACTCGCTGACGATCACCACCTCGGACGGAGCCCTGATCAAGGCGACCAGCGTCGAGTATGCCGGCGAGCTTCAGACCATTCTCACGGACGCGCACTACTCGCCCTGCGGCCTGTGCATCGACGAGAAGGGCCGCCGCATCGGTTGGAAGGTCAATGCTTCCAAGATGGTCTACGATCGCGACCGCGCGCTGGTCTTCCTCGAAGGCGCCGGGCTCGAGCTTCTCGGAATCCCCATGGCCTGGGTGCCGTGGCTCGTGATCCCCGATCCGAGCCAGCCGCGCGCCCAGGGGTTCCGAACACCGACGCTCGACTACGAGCAGAAGCAAGGGGCCCGCATCGACGTGCCCTATTTCATCCCGGTCAGCGACGACATCGACCTTTTGCTCACCCCCTCGCTGATGAGCCGGCAGGGCCTGCTGGTCGCGGCCGAGCTCACCCATCGCGTCCCCTGGGGTTACTACGACATCAAGGCATCGGGCATCTATCAGCTGGACCCCATGGCCTTCACCTTTCCGGAAGCGCAGAGGAACTGGCGCGGTGCGATCCAGACCACCGGCAAATTCACGCCGGTAGAAGACTGGACGGCCGGCTGGTCCTATACCGCCTTCACCGATGCGGCATATCTCGTCGACTATGAGCTTCAGTCGTCAAAGAACGTCATCAACGAAATCTACGCGACCTACCTCACGCGCGAGACCTATTTCGATGCCCGGGTGCGCCAGTACAACCTGCTCGGGGACGTCACGCTGGCAGCGCAGAACCAGCAGGCGCGATCGATTCCCCGGGTCGAAGCGGCCCACTACATCGACCTAGAGGAGAACGGCCAGGTCCGGCTCTCGGGCACCGTGCACGGCGTCCAGCGGGCGGCGGATGCGATGACGACCTTCAACAGCGTGCCCTATATCCGCGGTTACGAGGAAACCAAGGTTCACGCCACACTGGAGGGCTCGTGGCAGAACCAGTTCATCCTCCCCGGAGGCATCGCCGCGACGCCCTACCTCGGGCTCCGGCTCGACGCGGGCTACTACGACGGCGCGAGCGCACTGCTCGCCGGCCCGGTGTCGCTGCTCGAAGCGACGCCGATTGCCGCCATGGACATCCGCTGGCCTGTCGTCGCCACGAACGGCTACGACAGCCACCTGTTTGAGCCGATCGCGCAGCTGGTCTACCGCGGTTCCTCAACGACGCTCACCGGGATCACCAACGACGACGCGCAAAGCTTCGTCTTCGATGACACGCTGCTCTTCTCGTATAATCGCTTCTCGGGCGAGGACCGTCAGGAAACCGGGCTCAGGGCCAATATCGGCGGCCGCTACCTCATCAATTTCGAAGATGGCGGCTGGCTGCAGCTGATCGGCGGCAAATCCTATCACCTTGCCGGAGTGAATGCGCTCGGCATCATCGACCACGCGCAGACCGGCAACTCGACCGGACTCGGCATGAGCCCCTCGTACTTCGTGCTCGGGGCTCAAGGATCCCCGGGCTGGGGCCTCGACCTCGGCGCGAAGGCGCAGGTCGATTCCAGCACGATGCGAATCATGCGGGCGGCGGCGGCGGGCAATATCTCGCTCAATACCGGACATGTCGCGGGCCTCGCCTATACCTACATCCCGGCCAACCCGGCGGTGGGCACCATCGCCGACCAGCACGAGGCGACGCTCTCGGCCAGCGGCCCCTTGCCCTTCGATTACTGGTACGCAAACGGCTCGGTATCGTGGGACATCGCGCAGAATACCTGGCTGGAAACAACGGCGGGCGTAACCTACGACGACGGCTACCTCGTCGTGGGCGCCTTCGGCGCGATCAACGGCCCAACGCATTCGACCCCGAACGGATACAGCTTCGGGCTCAAGTTCCGGCTGCGCGGACCGGCCGGCGAATGGGGCTTCTAACCGATTTTGGCCGCATTCTTTGGTGACAAATCGTCCTGTTCCCCCGGGGGACGGGCGCCAGCGAGAAAGATACGGGTTATGGCAATGGTTCGCGCAATCGCAGGTCTTGCGGTCGGGCTCGCGCTGATGGTCGCAGGCGCAATGCCCGCCGTCGCAGCGGTAAAGGCGAGCGTCAACGGCGTGCCGATCAGCGACGTCGAGGTGTCACAGCGGCTCAAGCTGCTGCAGCTCGAGGGCCGCAACGGCAGCAAGGCGGCGCTCGAGGAGCTCGTCGACGAGCAGATCCAGCTTCAGGAAGCGAAGCGCCTCAACATCGAGATCAGTGACTCGCAGGTCGATCAGGCGTTTCTCTCGGTCGCCCGGAACATCAAGGTCAGCGAGGACAACCTGCGCAGCATCCTGGCCCAGAACGGCGTCAGCATCGACACGCTGCGCAACCGCCTGCGCGCCGCCCTCGCTTGGCAGGAAGTCACTACCGTCATGGTGATGCCCCGCATTCAGATTTCCGACGTCGAACTCGAACAGCAGGCAGCGGCCAAGCTCGATGCTTCGATGAGCTACGACTACATCCTCAAGGAAGTGCTGTTCGTGATCCCGGGCGGCAAGGGCTCGGCCAGCCAGCGGACCGCCGAAGCAAACCAGTACCGCAAGAACTTCCAGGGCTGCGACAACGCCGTGCAGCTTTCCCTGACCTATACGGATGCCGCGGTGCTCGAGGTCGGGCGCCGCCATGCCACGCAGCTCCCCGAGGCGATCGCCAAGGAACTGGCGCAGCTCAACGTCGGAGGAATCACCAAGCCCCGCGTCATGGAGCGCGGCGTTTCGATGCTCGCCGTCTGCTCGAAGGCCGTGGCCGAGGACACAACCTTCATCAAGAGCAATCTGCGCGCCGAGGCGGGCAATGCCCAGCTACAAACGGCCGCGGCGGACTATCTCAAGGAATTGCGCGGCAAGGCGAAGATCATCTACGAGTAATCTTCGCGCTTTGCGACGATTGTAGCGATTTCAATGGCCAAGTCTTAGCTGTTCCGCGCTAAGGGACAGCGGACCTGTGCACAGTTCCGCCCCAAGGGGCCTCTCTCGGAGCTATCGATGGGCGAGGCGGTGCTTCCGCCGCTGGCGGTTACGATGGGCGAGCCCGCCGGGATCGGGCCCGATCTGATCATCCAGCTCTTCGCCCGGCGTGCAGCGCTCGGCATCCCGCCGTTCGTCGTCTACGGGAGCCTCGGCTTCCTCGCTTCGCGCGCCCGGCGCCTCGGCATCGACGTGCCGTTCGTCGCCAGCGGCGTCGAAGCCGCCGCGGACCGGTTCGCGACGGCGCTGCCAGTCGTTCACATCGAAGGCCTCGTGCCGGACAAGCCGGGCGAAACGACGCCGCTCTCCGGCAAGGTGGTGATCGAGGCTGTGAGCCGGGCCGTTGCCGACACGCTGAAAGGCAGTTGCCGCGGCATCGTGACCAGTCCCATCCACAAAGCCGCACTCTATCAGGCGGGCTTCAACCATCCCGGGCACACGGAGTTCCTCGCGGCGCTCTGCGCCACGAACGGAACGCCCCCGCTGCCGGTAATGATGCTGGTGCATGAGGACTTGCGCGTCGTGCCGCTCACGATCCACGAACCGCTGCGGCGCGTGCCGGGCCTCGTCACGCCCGACCTGCTGCTCCGCACGGGCCGCATCGTCAGTCGCAGCCTGCACACTCGATTCGGCATCGAAAAGCCGCGGATCGCGGTCGCGGGACTCAATCCACATGCGGGCGAGCGCGGCACCATCGGATCGGAAGACCTCGACGTGATCGGCCCGGCAGTCGCGCAGCTGGTGCACGAGGGGCTGGACGTCGAGGGCCCGATCCCGGCCGATACGCTGTTCTATCCGCCGCACTGGCGGAAGTACGACGCCGCCATCGCGATGTACCACGATCAGGCGCTGATCCCCATCAAGACCGTGGCCTTCGAGGAGGCGGTCAATGTCACGCTCGGCCTCCCCATCGTGCGCACCTCGCCCGACCACGGGACGGCGCTGGACCTCGCGGGCACGGGCAAGGGCTCCATTTCCAGCTTTCTCGCGGCGCTGAAGCTCGCCGACAAGCTGACCCACGACGAGCGGACCGCCTACGAGGCGGCCGAATAGCTTACGGGCTTCGCGATGCCAGCCAGCCTTCCATTGCCGCGATCTCTTCCTCCTGCGCGTCGATGATCTGCTGCGCCAGCTGCTTCACCCAAGGATCGCTACCGTGCTCCAGTATGGCCCGCGCCATGTCGATGGCGCCACGATGGTGCGGAATCATCGAGCAGACGAAGGCGACATCGATGTTATCCGCCGCGCTGCCCGCCATCATATCGGCATTCATCTTGTCCATGCCCGCCATCAGCGCCTCGTGCGCGGCGTCGCTCGCCGGCTCCATGGCCATGGGCGTTGCACCGTGGCCAGCGTGTGCCGAGGGCTGAGGACAGCCGTCGGGAAGGTCCTGCGCCGAGGCGCCTCCAATCGCGGCCACGATCATGGCCGCCGTTATGACAATTCTCTTCATGGCGAAATCCTCCTCTGTTCATAGTCTCGCCCCTCCCACGCGGGTAAGGTCAAGGTTTTTGTTGGCCGCGGAAATCGGCTAAGCCGAATTATGGCGATCGACACCCTGCCCCCACTGCGCGAAGTCATCGCAGCGCATGGCCTCGCTGCGAAGAAGCAGCTCGGGCAAAACTTCCTGCTCGACCTCAACCTGACCTCGCGCGTCGCACGGACGGCCGGGCCGCTCGACGGCGTTACCGTGATCGAGGTTGGACCCGGGCCGGGCGGGCTGACGCGCGCGCTGCTTGCCGAGCGGGCGCGGAAGGTCATCGCCATCGAGCGCGACGAACGCGCGCTTCCTGCGCTTGCTGAGATCGCGGCGCACTACC
>CAYRNE010000038.1:0-12172 GCA_964425245.1 uncultured Devosia sp. | reverse complement strand
CCTAGTTCTCGATGCAGAACCGGCCGAAGCCGAAGCCGCCGCCGCTGCCGCCGCCACCGCCAATGCAGAACTGGACGTCGGGGTCGTCGTTGTCGCGCTCGAAAATCAGGTCGTTGACGCGTACGTAGCCGTCCGGACCGCGATGCTCGATGAAGCAGTACGAGCGGCTGCAGCCTTCGACCTCGACACGCTCACCGTCGCGCAACCAGTCGACCGTATCGGCCGACCTGCGGGGTTCGTCCCTGACCCTGACGCGGCCGTCGGCGTAGGCCGTGGCCGCGAGGGCGCTGCCGGCGGTCCCGAGGACCAGCAGCAGGGCAATGGCTGCAGACTTGAGAGGCGTCGTCATTTTCTTTCGGTTCCCCTGGCAAGACGAGGCAAAGGCCCCGTCGATGGATGCAAAGTGTTACGAACGCAGAAAACTGGCGTTCCTTTTACACCCACGCCCGGAAACGCGACAGACGGGACGGGCCGAAAGGTAAAGACGACAATGCGCCCCCCGGGTAGCCGGGGAGCGCGCGGTCGGCGACCGGAAGGCTCATGCCGCCGATCAGTCCTCGATGCAGATCGAGCCGAAGCCGAAGCCGCCGCCGCCAAAGCCGCCGCCGCCGATGCAGAACTCGACGTCGTGGTCGTCGTCCCACTTCTTGAAGTCGAGGTCGGCCTTGCGAACGTAGCCGTCGGGGCCCTTGTGCTCGATGAAGCAGTAGTACTCGCCGCACCACTCGACGTGCACTTTCTCGCCGTCGTGCAGCCAGTCGACGGTGTCGGCCCACTTTTTCGGCTCATCCTTGACCTTGGCGCTGCCGTCGGCCCAGGCGGTGGCCGCGAAGGCGCCGCCGGCGGTGCCGAGCACGAGGGTGAGGGCGAGGGCTGCGGTCTTCAGGGTCTTGTTCATCGTTCGGTTCCTTCGCAATGGGTTAGGCGTCATTGCCTTGGTGACCACAATCGCAAAGCCGGCCTGAACACGTGCGGAAGCGCTTGTTTATGCTGCGTTTATGTTCGGGTGACGCTGCCACGGGGTTAACGGAAGGTTTGGGCCGGAACGGCCGCGCAGCATTGCCGAAAGCAGAAGGCCGCCCCCGGGGGCGGCCTTCCGTACGAAACGGGGGCTCGAACCGCGTCAGGGCTTCTTGAAGAAGGGCGGCGTGACGAGGAATTCGAACGGCGTAACCGCCGACTTGGCGCCCGAGCCGACGAGATAGGAGCCGCGCACCCAGCCGAGCAGGTCCCCATCCTCGGAGACGAGGCACCAGCGGGCTCGCCGCGTGCAATCCTCGACCTCGTAATAGTCTCCGTCTTGCAGATGGTCGATTACGGCATACTGGTCACCGGGGCCGCGGCGGACGGGTACGTCGCCCGAGGCACGGGCTTCGTCGGCGAAGGCGGGGGCGACGGCGGCGACACCGGTGAGGGCGGCCAGCGCGCACAACACGAGGCGGATGGACTTCATGGGAGGTACTCCTCTTCGTTGCGATTGGTCCGTACCTGCGTCCTCTCACCTGAACCGCAACTGAAGGGCTTTCAATTCAACTCTTCGCGCTCGGGCCGCCCGGTTTCGGGCCGAGATGGCGGCGCCGTTCCGCCGGGGGCAGCTTCTCGATGGCGTTGCGCAGCATCGGGCGCGGCATTGCCGCGGCGTGGCGATCGAGGAAAACCTCGAGGCGACCGGGATCCTTGTCTCCCGCGACGCGCAGCACCCAGCCGGCCGCCTTCTGGACCAGCTCGTGCGGCTCGCTGAGCAGGCGTCCGGCCAGCGCGAAAGCGTCGTCGAGCTCGCCTCTGCGGATGAAGGCAAAGGTTGCGAGGACAGCCGTCCTTCGCTCCCAGGGGTTTGCCGATCCGACGAGTTCGTAGAGCACATCGCGCGGCTTGTCGCGGAGCCAGGCGCCGACGACGTGCCAGGCGCCGAGGTCAACGAGGTCCCACGCATCGATGCGGTCGTGGCGGCGCAGATAGAGATCATAGAGCGCCGCTTGGCGCTCCGCCGTCTGCTGCCGGCTGCCGAACTGCCTGGCCATTATGCTGACGGCGCCGGCCCGGGCCTCGTGAATATCGGACTCGAGAAGGCGCTCGATCTCGTCGGGCGCCATGTCGATGAATGCCTTGGCCAGCTCGAAGACGGTGCCCATCCTGACGCCGATGAACCGGTCGCCGGCGCGACGCGAGGCGGGCGGGAAGTAGCGGTCGTACTTCGTGCGCTCCGCCGCACTGGCGTTCTTTTCGAGCCGCGCGAGGAAGGCTGCCGCCGTCGGTGCGTCGGGTCCGGCCTCCTTCGCCGCGGGTTTGCGATTGCCGGTCATGCGTAGATCAGCCGGCCGCGGCCTTCTCGAGGTCGGCAACGACGATCTTCTTCATCTGCAGCATCGCCTGGGTGGCGCGGCTCGACTTCCCGCTGTCCTTGTCGCTGATCAGCTCGACCAGCCGGCGAGGCACGATCTGCCAGCTCAGGCCAAACTTGTCCTTGAGCCAGCCGCACATGCTCTCCTCGCCGCCATCGGCAGTGAGCGCGTTCCAGTAGTAGTCGACCTCGGCCTGGTCCTTGCAGTCGACGTAGAGCGAGATCGCCTCGGTGAACTTGAATTGCGGCCCGGCATTGAGCGCGGTGATGTGCAGGCCCTCGATGTCGAACTCGGCCGTCATCACCTTGCCGCCGAGCCCGCCCGGCGTACTGTCTGGGTAACGCGTCACCTTGCCCTTCTTCGAATTCCGGAACACGGAGCAGTAGAGGTCCATCGCCTCTTCCGCCTGCGTATCGAACCAGAGGAAGGGGTGGATCCTGGGCAGTGCCATCGTCGTCTCCTTTTGCGGGTGAGAGGGGCCGGCGCCCGTCAGCGGGCCTGTTCGTCGGAAAGCAGTTCGTCGAGCCGGCGGTAGCCCTGTTCCATGCCGTCGGTCATGCCGGAGGCGAGCGCGCCCTCGCGGGCTTCCTTCGAGGCGTAGAGTACGGTGACGGTCACCGTGGTGCGGCCGCCGTTCTCCGCGAAGCGGGTCGTCACCAGCGTCTCGCCGCCGGTCCAGTCCTCGTCGAAGAGCTCATTGGCGACGATGCGTTCGGCAGGGACAATTTCGCGGAAGATGCCGCCCATCCCCATCTCGTTGCCCTGGGGGCTCACCCACACGTAGCGGTAACGGCCGCCCACGCGGAGTTCGATGTCGCAAACTGGCATCGTCCAGCCCGGCGGGCCGAGGAGCCAGCGGCGCACCAGCGCGGGCTTGGTGTAGCAATCGAAAACGAGGTCGCGGGGCGCGTCGAAGCTGCGGGTGATCACCACCTCGCGGTCCGACGGGGTCTCGATCTTCAGGGGCGCGCTCATCGGCGACTCCTATTGTTTGTCCGGTGTGAAGCCGCGCCGGCGTTCGGGCTGGAGCTCGTCGAGGAGCGTGTCGAGCCGGCTGTAGTTGTGTTCCCAGAACTGGCGGTAGCGCTCCAGCCAGTCCGTCGCCTCCTTGAGCGGGCCGGCCTCGAGCCGGGCAGGGCGGCGCGTCGCTTCCCGGCCGCGGCTCACGAGCCCCGCCTGCTCGAGCACCCTGAGGTGCTTGGAGATTGCGGGCTGGGTCATCGCGAACGGCCCGGCGAGTTCGGTGACCGACGCCTGGCCCTTGGCCAGCCGGGCCAGGATGGCGCGCCGCGTCGGATCGGCGAGGGCCATGAACGTGAGGTCGAGGGGGTCGGTGCCGCTCATCAATATAACCAGTTGGTTTTGAAACTTACCGGTTATGGACATGACGGCACACGGCTGTCAAGCCCTGTCGGCAAGCGTGAACAAGCCGTTCACCCACCATTCACCCGGTGTTCATTTTCGCCGACGCCTTATTCCCGCGAGGACCCCACGCGCTGCGGGTCGGCTTGGAGCTAACACGATGAAACGCACCGTTCTTTCACTTGCCGCCGCGGTTGCAGCGATGGCGATTTCAACCACCGTCTCAATCGCCGTGGAGGCGGTGGTTCTGCGGGATTCGCCGGTCTATCGCAGCCGCACCAGCAATCAGGTGGTCAACGAGGTCGGGCGCAATCAGATCGTCGAGGTCGTCGAATGCCGCAGCAATCGCTGCCGGATCGAGGACATTCCGGGGCGGGACGGCTGGGTGCGCCAGAACCGGCTGGCCCCGCTCGATGACGAGTCGGAGCCGGGCCTCTCGCTGCAGCTGAACATCGGCCCCGGCGGTCCGGGCTTCTCCGTCGGGATCGGCGGCAGCGCCAATGTAGAGGACCCGTCGAGGGGACCGCGTGTCTGTCTCTACCAGCACGAGAACTACGGCGGTGCCCAGCGCTGCTTCGCCCGGGGCACGACGATCAACAACCTGACGAGGCTCGGCTGGAACGACGTTGCATCGTCGCTTCGCGTCTATGGCGGTGCCGGAGCGCAGGTCTGCGAGCACGAGAACGGCGGCGGAGCGTGCTACAACTTCAACACGAACGCCTCGACCTTCGGCGGCTTCAACGACCTCGCGACCTATATCGACGTCTACTGACTTTGACGGGAGGCGCCGCGCTGCGCGCGAAGCCCTTCCGGAGCGTGGAGGGAACCCGGCACGCCTATAGCGGGTTGTTCGTTCCAGCGGGGAGCGCAAACCCCAAAGAAAAAGGAGGACATCGCCCCATGCACCTCGGAAAGTTGGTGTTGGCCGCCGGCACGTTTGTCGCCGCGGCCCTGTTTTCGCAGTTCGCCCAGGCTGAGGTCGTCACCGCATCGGCTCTCAACGTCCGGGCCGATCCCGGTGGCCGAGTCATCGGCGTGCTCCATAGAGGCGACGAGGTTCGCGTCGTCGACCGGGCGGGAGGCTGGTGCCAGATCTCGCTCCCCGGCAGGAACGGCTGGGTCTCGTGCAGCTATCTCGCGCGCGGCGGCGGTGACGGTGGTACCATCATCATCGACCGCGACAGGGATCGCGGCGATGCCGACGTGAACCTCAGCTTCTCGATCCCCGGGTTCAGCTTCTCGATCGGCAGCGGCGGCTTCGATTTCGACCGTCCGCGTCGTCCGGACCGGCGTGATCGCGTCTGCTTCTACGAGCACGTCAATTACGATGGCGACCGCTTCTGCGCCCGTCCCGGCGAGCGGCTGCGCTCGCTCGGCAGCTGGAATGATCGCATCTCCTCGATCCGTGTGTTCGGCGACGCCGAGGCACAGGTCTGCGAACATAACGCCTTCCGTGGCCGCTGCGTGATCATCGACCGCAATGTGCGCAACCTCGGCCGCCGCGGCAACGACATCATTTCGTCGATCCGCGTCCGCTAGTGGTCCGACAGGCGCCGCGACTGCGGGCCTGCAGTTCTCAGGGCGCCGCCTCTCCGAGGCGGCGCCCGTTCTTTTCAGCGCAGCCCGCGCAGCGCGTTGAGGATGACAGCGATGTCGATCGCTTCCTGCACCAGCGCCCCCGCCACCGGCGGGAGGTAGCCGAGAGCTGCAGCGAACATCGCAAGGACCGAGAGCGCCAGTCCGCCTGCGACGCTCTGAAGCGCGATGCGCCTCGTCCTGCGGGCGATTGACACCGCGTCCGCCACCCGGCCGATCCGGTCGACAAGCAGGACGATCCCGGCCGCCTGCGACGAGGCAGCCGAGCCGCGTGCACCCATGGCGATGCCGACCGTTGCCGCCGCGAGGGCCGGTGCGTCGTTGACGCCGTCGCCCAGCATCATCGTGGGAGCCGCCTCGCTCGCCTCACGGACGATGGCAACCTTTTCGATCGGCGAGAGATCGCCGTAGGCGGCATCGAGCGGCAGGTCGCGGGCGATGCCCTCCACCACGTCCTGCCGATCTCCGGAAGCGAGGACGAGGCGGGAAACGCCGGCCTGCCGCAGTGCCCGCAGCATCTCGGCAGCGTCGGGGCGGAGCGGGTCGACGAGGACGATGATGCCCGCGAGCCGGCCATCGACGCCGACGGCGACCACTGCGGTTTCGCCTTCGATCTCGTCGCGCAGCATATTGGGATCGCCCTCGACGCGTGCCGCCACGTAGCGGCTGCCGCCGACGCTCACGCGATGTCCCTCTACCTCGCCGCTGATTCCGGTCCCCGCTTGCTCGCTGGTTGCGGCCGGCGGCGACAGCGCAAGATCCCGCCCGCGCGCCTCGGCGACGAGCGCGTGCGCGATGACGTGATGAGAGGCCTGATCCAGCGAGGCGGCGAGCCTGAGCACCTCGTTCTCCTCGAAGCCCGGGGCGGGGCGAACGGCGGCCACGCGGGCGTGCCCGAAGGTCAGCGTGCCGGTCTTGTCGAGGATAGCGGTGCGGACGCGCGACAGCGCCTCCAGCGCTCCGCCGTTCTTGATGAGAACGCCGATGCCAGCTGCCCTGGACATGCCCGAGATCAAGGCTACCGGCAGGGCGAGGATCAGCGGGCATGGCGTTGCGACCACCAGAACCGCCAGGGCGCGCAGCCGATCGCCACTCAGGCCCCACGCAAGGCCGGCGATTACCAGCGTCAGAACCAGGAACCAGACGGACCAGCGGTCGGCGATGCGAACCACGGGCGCCTTGGTGCGCTGGGCATCCTCAACCAGCCGCACGATTTGCGCATAGGTGCTTTCGGCCGCCGGCCGGGTGACGAGCAGATCGAAAGCGTCGCCGGCGTTGGTCGAGCCGCTGAGGGCTTCCTCGTCCGTCTCACGGGTCACCGGCAGCGATTCACCGGTGAGCGCCGACTCGTCGAGGTTCGCCCGGGCAGATGCGACGGTGCCGTCGACAGGCAAGACCTCGCCGGCCCGCACGAGGATGCGGTCGCCCGGCGCGAGTTCGCCAATCTGAACCTCCTCAACGGCCCCGTTCCGGTGGCGCATTGCCGTATGCGCAACCCGGCCCAGCAGCGCTGTCATCTCGCGTCGCGCGCGTCCCTCGGCGAACCCTTCCAGCATCTGTCCGCCGGCGTACATCAGGGCGACGACGTTGCCGGCAAGGCCTTCGCCGAAAGCCACCGCGGCCGACATCGACAGCGCCGCGACCAGATCGAGCCCGACCGAGCCGCGCCTGAGGCTGGTGACGATCTCGACGATGAGCGCCGCCAGCACCGGCAGCGTTGCCCCCGACCAGACGAGATTCGCCCATCCGGCGTCTCCCAGCCAGTACACGGCGGCGCCGGACGCGAGCCCTGCAAGCGCGACGGCGACGAGCACAATGCGGATGTCGATCAAGGCTGTCCCCGGCCGGTTGCTACGCGGGGACTAACGGCACTTTGCTTCGACCGCCGTCAAGCCCGCGGGCGAGTCAGGGGGAGATCAATGCCGCCGCCGGTGGCCGCGTCGTCAGCGGAGGCGGACCCAACCCGAGGCGCCGCTACGCAGAATTACGCGCGCCCAGTCGCCACGCGTTTCGGCGATCGTCACGCGCTCGCCGCGCTCCAGAACGAAGAGCTGGGGCGATCCGCGGGAAGGTCCGGCACGGAGCGCCATGTCGCTCCCGGCGCGGGCCGAACGGCCATCGGCACGGCGGCGTGGCTCCTCGCGCTCGGTGGAGGCGACTTCGACCTTGCGCTCGGGTTCATCCGCGACGCTCGCTTCGGCGGTCTCGACGGCGGCTCCGCCGCCCACGTCGAGGTAGCGCGAGTAGACCCAGCCGCTCTCGCCCGAAGCGCTCACGACTTCGATCCAGCCGCCATTCCGGGACAGGGCCCGAACCGACTCGCCGGCCTCGAGCACGAAGAGCTTGGCCGTCGACGAGGACGGACCGGCGCGGACGTTGACCGCCGTGGTCGCGCGGGCAAGCGCGGCCGCATCCGGTTTCTCCTCGGCCATTTCGCTAGCGGGGCCGGCCGCGAGCGACGCCCGCGTGAAGAACCCTTCGGCCTCGGCGGTTCCGGCCTCCTCGGTCGAAGGCGGCACCGAGAGGCTGGCGGTTACGACCGGGGCGGGAGTCGCCCCGGCGGGATCGACCTCGACCGTCCTGATGCTGGCGGTGACGTCCGGCGTGCGGTCGGCCGCCTCTTCGCCGACGGGGCCGGCCAGATAGCTGGGGCGCGCGGGGATAGTCTCGACGATTGCCGCGTCCAGCCCGGCATTCTCGCCGCCGGGAATGAGCATCAGGCCGCCTGCCCCCAGCGCAATGACGGGCAGGTATTGGATGTGTCGCCGCAGCCGATACGAAAACATGACGCACCTCTTCTTGTTCCTTTGAAAACCGGCTGAAGGGCGGGTCGGTTCCGGCAACACATTTTCGTGCAGGCGCCGGCGGGCGTTCCTGGCTCTCGCGCTTGACCCTCGCCCGGGCACGACTAAGAACAAACCAGCGAGGGAGAACGATGACGCGAACGATCCTCATCACCGGCGCCGCCGGCAACATCGGCAGCAAGCTGACCGCCCATTTCCGCGAGACGGGCGCCTACGATCTGAGGCTCCTAGACCAGCGGATCGGCGAGGGAATCATCGCCGCCGACCTCGGCATCTACGCGGGCGACTGGGCGAGACATTTCGAGGGCGTCGATACCGTGCTTCATCTCGCGGGCGATCCGCGGGGCAAGGCGAACTGGGCAGACGTGCGGCACGCCAATATTGCAGGGACGCAGAACGTCCTGCGCGCGGCCCGCGAGCATCGGGTGCGGCGGGTGGTCTTTGCGTCCACCAACCAGGTGATGCTCGGCTACCGTTTTCGCGACGACGTGCCGCTCGTCACCACCGACCTGCCGCCGGCGCCGCTCAGCCCCTACGGCTTTTCGAAGCTCTTCTGCGAGGAAATGGGACGTGCCTTCGCCGCGGAGACCGGCATTTCGTTCCTCGCGCTGCGCATCGGCTATTTCCAGCGCGGCGAGAATATCCCCGGACCGCACATGGGGATCGGCGTCTGGGGCCAGCAGATGTGGCTGTCGAACCGGGACATGCTGCACGCCGCCGAACGGGCGATCGAGGCCGAGGGGTTCGGTTCTGCAATCGTCAACCTCGTCTCGGACAATCCCGGCATGAAATGGGACCTGCAAAACGCGCGCAACACGATCGGCTACGCTCCGCGCGACGGCCACAGGACTGTAATCACGGACGAAATTCGCGCCGAGGACGAGCGCGCCAGGGCGCTGCGCGTCGAGCCGGGCACGTGGCTCAACGAGTATTTCGAGGCGGTGGCGGGCTGACGGTCCGGCGTCGTTGCCGAACCCTTAACGGGGCGGCGGCCGGCGCTCCCGCTTACGCTTTGGGAACTATGAGCGGCTTTGCGGCCTTGCGCGTAACGCTCCCCTAAGGGTTTGGCGCTTCACTGCTCCCCGACTACGCAGCCCAGGGGATATGTGGTGGACGCTCAGACCATGGACCATGGCCAGGCTCCGGCAGCAGAAGGGCCGATCGGCCATGTGCTTTCGGTGCGCGGCTCCGAAGCCCAGATCGGGCTCCCCGCACCCTGGCCAAGTGCGGATGCCCGCGCCACCGTCGGCAAGTACCTTGCGATCAGGGCGGGCCGGCACGAGCTCGTCGGCATGATCACGGCGGTGTCGGCGCGCCGGGCGGAAACGGCCGATCAGCAGGATTACCGCGCCGTGGCGCAGGTCGATCTCATGGGCGAAATCGCGAGCGACGGCGCCGGCGCCGCCTTCTTCCGCCGTGGCGTCACCGATTATCCGGCGATCGGCGACCCCGCGTCCCTGCTCGATGGCGCGCGCCTGAGGCTCATCTACCGCCAGACGGGCACGCGCGCGCTCGACGTCGGCGCCCTCAGCCACGACGGCACCGTCCGCGCGACGCTCGACGTCGATAACCTCATTTCCAAGCATTTCGCGGTGCTGGGATCGACCGGCGTCGGCAAGTCGAGCGGCGTCACCGTCATCCTCAACGAGATCCTGCGCGCCCGTCCGGACGTCCGCGTCTTCCTGCTCGACGGACATAACGAATACGCCCACAGCTTCGGCGACAAGGCCAACGTCATCGGCCCGCGCAACCTCAAGCTGCCGTTCTGGCTCTTCAATTTCGACGAGTTCACCGACGTGATCTACGGCGGCCGGCCGGGGGTTCCGGAGGAAGTCGAGATCCTCGCCGAGCTTATCCCGGTCGCGAAGACCGCCTACCTTCAGTACAAGACCGCGGCGGACCGTCTGGGGCTCAAGAAGAACGACCCCAAGCGCTCGGGCTATACGGTGGACACGCCCGTTCCCTACCTGCTGCAGGACCTGCTCTCGCTCATCGACGACCGGATGGGCAAGCTCGAGAACCGTTCCTCGCGCATGAACTATCATCGCCTGATGATGCGGATCGAGACCATCAAGAACGATCCGCGCTACGCCTTCATGTTCGAGAACGCGAGCGTCGGCGGCGATACGATGGCGAGCCTGCTCAGCCATCTGTTCCGGCTGCAGCCGGACGGCCGGCCGATGACCATCATGCAACTGGCGGGCCTGCCCGTCGAAGTCGTCGACGCGGTGGTCTGCGTGCTTTGCCGCCTCGCCTTCGACTTCGGCCTCTGGAGCGACGGCGCCATGCCGCTGCTCTTCGTCTGCGAGGAGGCGCACCGGTATGCCGCCGCCGACCATACGATCGGCTTCGGACCGACCCGCCGCGCGCTTTCGCGCATCGCCAAGGAGGGTCGCAAGTACGGCATCTTCCTCGGCCTCGTCACGCAGCGGCCGGCCGAGCTCGATCCGACGATCATCTCGCAGTGCTCGACCATGTTCGCCATGCGCATGGCCAACGACCACGACCAGGCGCTGCTGCGCTCTGCGGTTTCCGATGCCGCTTCGCATCTTCTCGATTTCGTCCCGTCGCTCGGCACCGGCGAGGTGGTCGGCTTCGGCGAGGGCGTGCCGATCCCGACCCGGTTCATGTTCAAGCCGCTGGATGCCGCGATGATCCCGCGCAGCGAATCCGCGCGTAGCGAAAGCATCGACGGGACGCTCGAGACGGCCGAGTTCATCCGCGCCGTCGTCGAGCGCTGGCGCGGCGCGACGACCTCGGGGCAGGGGCAGCGCGACGAGCCGGAAATCCCGGCGGCCGCGGCCCATGAGCCGGCCCGGCCCGGCCCGGCGTACCGCGAACCCGTCGCCGACCTTGGTCCTCGTGCGGAACCCGTTAATCCCGAGCCCGTACTCGCCGGCGGCCTGCGGCCGCAGTCGAACCAAGGCACGGAATCGGAGGTGTCGCGGCTGCTCGATCAGGCGCGCATGCGTCTGCTCAAACGCTGACGACCGGCAGCCATGTCCCGTCCTGTGCCAGATGAGCTGATCGAGATTCTCGATCAGCTGCCCGTCGGGATCGCCGCCCGGACGGCTTCGGGCGCGCCGCTCTATGCCAACCGGCTCGGCGCGCGTTACGTCGCCGCCGGTCCCGAGCAGGACACGGTCATCGAGGGACGGACAATCCGGCAGCAACGGCTCATGCTGCCGGTCGGAAGCGGCGGAACCTGTGAGGTCGTCCTCTCCCAGGACGTCACCGAGCAGGCCGAGCTGGAGAACAGCCTCTTTCGCCGCGCCTATTTCGACGAAATGACAGGGCTGCCGAACCGGGCTCTTCTCGAACAGACGGTTGCCACCCTGATCGAGACGCGGCCCGACGAAGCGTTTGCGCTGGCCTTCATCGATCTCGACGGCTTCAAGCACATCAACGACTATTACGGGCACGCCGTCGGCGATGCTCTGCTCCTCAGGATCGCGAAGCGCATCTCGAGCGAGCTGCAGCCCAACGACGTGCTCGCGCGGGTAGGCGGCGACGAATTCGTGCTGCTCCTGCCCTCGGCAGGGTCGCCGGACGAACTGGCGCACGAGGTTCAGCGCCTGCTCAGGCGGGTCAAGGAGCCGTTCTTCATCGACGGTCACGAAATCTTCGCCTCGGCCTCGATCGGCGTCAGCCTCTACCCGGCCGACGGCCGGCATTATGCCGAGCTCTGCGCCACCGCCGACAGCGCCATGTATCGCGTCAAGGGCGGCACCAAGGGCGGCGTGCAGTTCTACGATGCCGCGGCGGTGACCTCGCCCAGCGAGCGCATGCGGATCGAGCAGCGGCTGCGGCTCGTCGTCCGCGACCAAAGGCTCTGCTGCGCCTACCAGCCCAAGGTCGATTTCCGCTCCGGGGAGACGGTGGGGGTCGAGGTGCTGCTGCGCTGGCGCGACGAGGATGGCACGGTGAATGCGCCGGGCGATTTCGTGAACCTCGCGGTCGAACTCGGGCTCATGGATGAGATCACGCATTTCGTGCTCGGCGAGACGGTCGCCGCGATCGACCATCTCGACGAGGCCTTCGGCCCCCAGGCATCGATCAGCATCAACA
>CAYRNE010000037.1:0-12231 GCA_964425245.1 uncultured Devosia sp. | reverse complement strand
GACGTCTGGATGACCATCGGATTCGCGACGCTCGGAGTGTTCATGGCGGTGCTCAAGTTCCCGACGGAGCCGCTCATTCTGGGGTTCATCCTCGGCCCGATGGTGGAGGTGAACTTCCGTCGCGCCATGGTTCTTTCAAGCGGAGATTTCGGCACGTTCTTCGTCGGCCCGATCAATATCGTGGTTATGAGTCTGGTGGGGATCAGACTGCTCTGGGCGCTCGGGTCAACTTTGATACCGTTTGCCCGAAAAGGGTATGCTCGCGCGTTTGCGCGCCAGCCCAGCGAACAGTGATGCGCCGTATTTGGATGGAGGATATGGTTCGTGATCAAACGAGGTACTCGTCAATGGCGCATCGGGCGCGGTCGGTAGCGCGGCGGTGCAGGTGGCGAAGCACTTTGGCGCGCTGGTCACCGCGGTTGCCAGCGCCGCCAATTCTGAGCTTGTGGCTAGCTTGGGCGCGGATCGCGTCATCGACTACCGCAAAGAAGACTTTGCTATGGGCGACGACAGCTACGACGTCGTCGTCGATTGCTTCGGCAACGCGCCCTTCGGACGCGTCGATCGCATCATAAAGCCCGGTGGCGCCCTTCTGCAGGTCGCCACCGACTTCAAGGCGCTGATCGGCGCCAAGGGTCATAGCCGTCGCTCCGGCAAGCTCGTAGCACCGATCACCTTCACACCCGCCGCCAGCGACGTCGCCTTCGCCACCCGCCTCTACGGTGAAGGCGGGCTGAAACCTGTCATCGACCGCACCTACCGGTTCGACGAGATCGTCGAAGCCCACCGCTATGTGGACACCGGGCGAAAGCGTGGAAGCGTCATCGTGCAGATCGCGCCGGATCATCCAAAGGCCGGCGCCCAGATTCCCGCCCTGGCTGAGATCGCGTGACCGACATCGCTCTAGTCCCAACCCGGTAAGATCGTCGCCCCGCGACTGCCACCTAGAGCGCGACGGGCCTTCTCGTCGCGTGCCTTCGGACCCCAGGCGCGAGGATGATGGCAAGAGCAGCGATCGCCACCAGCGGCAGGGGCAGCCAGTCGACTTCGGTGCCACCGATGATTGCGGCAGTCGGCGGGTCGTTGGCGACATTGAGCGCTGCGTGGAACAGCGCCGCGATGATGACGCTCTGGCCGGCAGCATTGTAGAGCCTCGCGACGACCACCCGGAAGAACAGGGCGAACACGATCTGGATGCCCATCATGGCGAGCGCTGGCAGAATGGCACCGGCGCCCAGATAGTTGACTACGAGGTGGACGAAACCGAAGAGCGGCGCCACGATCAGGGCGGCGCGCACCTCGCCGTGCCGCTTCTGCAGCCGGTGCTGGAAAAAGCCGGTCCACGCCAGTTCCTCGGCGAGCTGTATCGCCACGACCGCCAGGGCCAGATCGATAGCCATACGGATGAGGAAGGCGGGCCACGTCTCGGCAAATCGCGAGAGCGGATCGACGCCATGCATCAGCGTTGCCGCGAGCAGCATGCTTGCGAAGAGGCCGAAGGCGGAGATCAGGTACCAGACGGGACTGACCTTCCAACGGAGCGTGCGTGAGATCAGTTCGGTTACCGCTGCCCGGCCGCCTTCGAGAGCATCGAGGATCTCCGGCATCATGACGCCATCCAGCTGTACTCCCGCAGCATGCACTGGACCTTCCTGCGCGACGGGGACGAGGTTCAGGTATCGATCCGCTCACGACTGGCGGTTCAGAACCTTTTCGGCATTCACCGCGCCGCGCTAGACGGCCTCGGCCTCGCGCTCATTCCCGAGTACGTGATCGGGGATGACCTTCGCAGCGGCCGATTGGTGCACGTCCTGCCGGACGTGAGCACGCCGAACGTGCGCGCGAGCCTGCTCTACCCCTCGTCGCAGGTTCAGCCGATCGCCGTCCGGAAGCTGATCGACTACCTGATTACGGAGTTGCGCGCGGAGCGAAAGTAGCGACGAGGCGAGGCAAGTTCTCGAGTCCGAGAGAATCGTCGGGGCGCTTGATCAGGGCGTCCCGACTACTTCATAAACGCGCAAGCACTTCTTGCACCGCCGCGACCACGAGCTCGGGCTGGTCGAGCTGGACGTAGTGACCACTATGCGTCGCAACCACGTGCCGACTGTCGGTCGACAGCCGGGCGATTTCGGCCTGGAGACTGATCCATCCGGCCTCGTCCGCGTTCTGTGCCTCGCTGTCCGCCGAACTACGGCTCACCACGACGAGCGGTAAGTCGCCCAGATCGCCACGTATGCCCTTCATCGCCTCGAGGTTCGCCGGAAGCATCGCAGTCTCCTCAGCCGCCACGGCAAAGTAGTTCGTCGTGGCAAGGAGCGCCGCGTAGCTCTGGTAGGCTGCATCAGGAAGTCCCCGGTTGGGGATGCTCTGCGGCAGCATGGCAAGCAGGTTCCAGGTCGCGAGCGGCACGAGGCTCTCGAACTGGGCTTTGCCCTGCGACACGGACTCTCGCATCGTCGGACCGAGTTCGAGCTGATCTTCATGCGCCGGATCGACGAGGACCAGACCCGCAACGCGTTCAGGGTACTCGGCAGCGAAACTGCGCGCGAGCACGCCTCCGAAAGAGTGACCGACAATCAGGACGTTGCCCTCGATCCCGGCACCCGTCAGCAGCCTTCCTAGTTCTTCAGTCATCATCCCGAGCGTTCGCGGCGCACTGCCGCGCTCACTCCAACCCAGGCCCGCGCGGTCGTAGGCACAGACCTTCATCTCCTCTGCGAGCGCTGGCTGCACTGCAGCCCACATGAGGCCGAAGTCAGCGTTGCCCGCCTCGAGAAGAACGGTTGGTCCATTCCCCTCGCCAATGCAGTTGAGATGCAGACGGTAGCCGCCGACGTCGATGAATTGACCGGGCGGCGGGTGCGCCTGGGCAAGGCTCACTCGCGCGACGGCGCCCCAGCCCAGAAACCCGACCGCCAGAACGGCAGCCAGCGCTGCGGCAGCAAGCCCAACGCGTCGGAGGAAACCCGCCGAGTGGCCTGCTGTCGTTTCCATTGTGACAATCGTGGACGTCATGATCAGTCTCCTCCGGCGCCGCGCAAGGACCACTCCTGCTCTCCAGACGCCGATCGGCGGCTCTCATAATCCCACATCTTTACGGTGTCAAGATACCGGCCTGGCATAGGTGGCAGCTTGTCGAGCTACCGATCGTCAGGTGTTAGGCGCGCTGGGCTTCAGCCGTACGCGCAATGAACCTGAGGTCCCTTGCCTCATTACGCGCCTCGACGCCAAACAGCTCTCGAACCATGTCCGGCAGTATGGCGCGAGCGACCTTCTCGGCGTCCGCAAGGGGGCCAAGTTGTCCGGCGATCAGCAGTGTCGCCGCGCCTTGCGCCAGCGACCAAAGGGCAATGACCCGGCGGATCATCACCGGGTCCGCCATGGGGTCGTCCGAATTGAAGTAGGCCCCCACGGCCTGAGCGGCCAACATGAACGCGCCGTCCGCCGCTGCCCGAAAGTCTGGGCGCCGAGTGTCGAGCCGTTCGGTGCGAAACATCAGCGTGAACTCGGCCGGACTCTCAATCGCGAAAAGCACGTAGCCAAGCGCGACAGCCACCGGCCGGCCAACGCTGCCGGCCTCGACCTTCGCAACCTGTTGCCTGATCGACGCGGCAAGACGTCCAAAAGCGTCGGTGGCTACATCAGTCAAGAGTCCGGTGACGTCACCGAAGTGATGCGCAGGTGCTGCATGGGAGACTCCCGCTCGCCGCGCGGTACTCCTCAAGGTGAAGCCTTCGACGCCCTTCTCTGCGAGTTCCTCAGCAGCGGCGCGGAGCATCGCAGCTCGCAGATCACCATGGTGATAGGGCCGGGGCATTGTCTTCCTGGCAGTCATTCGCACTTCCTGGGCCGAACGTGTCCCTTCATATAGGCAGACATCCTGACAGCGTCAAATTTTATCTTGACAGTGGAAAGATATGAGCGTAGATGCCCCGCCCGACATGCTCCGGCATCCCGCCGAGGCGATAGCTATTGGAGACTTGCCTTGCTGCGCATCATGTTCTGGGGACTGTTCAGTCTCACGCTTGCGATCTACGCCATCATGCTTGGCTGGTCGCTCCCGCTCGTCGCCGCCAGCGCCGGTGGCCTGACGCCATTCGATATGCGGCCCGGCGGATATGGCTTCGCCGAAGCCCATGCCTTTCTGGCCGCCCTCTCTACCGAAGGAGCTGAGTTCTACCGAAGCGTGCAGCAGCGCCTCGACCTCTTCTACCCAGGGTTGATCGCTGGCACCCTGTTCTTCTCGGTTGCCGCATTGCTGCCGCGCCGACTCGGAGTGTGGCGCTGGACTTTGGCAGTCATCGCCCTTCCGGTGGCGGTCTTCGACTATCTGGAGAACCACGCCATTGCCGCGATGATCGACGTGGGTACGGCCGGGCTTACCCCAAAGCTGGTCGAGAGCGCGTCGCAATGGACGGGACTCAAAGCCACCGCCTCGACCGTGGCGATGAGCATCGTCCTGTTGCTGCTGATCTGGCGGGCCGGGCAGAGGTTCTTGCCCAAGCTCCGCGTCGTCATAGCAAGCCGCCCTGTCACCAGCTTCATTGTACTGGCTCTGGGACTGAGCGCCGCCGTGCAGCCCATCGCCGTCAGGGTGGAACTTGCGAGCCTCGAGGAATCGCGCACGATCGTGGACCATGTCCTAAGGCGACTTGGCTAAGCGAGCTGTGCGTTCATTTAGTGGCAGGAGACAAGAAAACGTCGCAGTACCCGCAGCTTTCGCCGAGCGGGGTGGCCAAGTGGCACGCGTCCACCGGAGCTGCCGAACGCCTAGCAGCGAAAATCGAAGTCGATATCGCCGAGAGCCGGGTCTAGAGCGCAGGACGGCGCGGCCGCTCCCTCAGGGTCGGTCAGAAGGAGGGCCCGCCAAATACCTGCTCCCGGCACGCCTGTTGTCACTTGCTGCCGTTGGTTGAATCGCCAGTCCGATTCGGCACCAATGATCTCATATGAGGGTTCTTGTTCGCTTCGCGCCCTGGCGGGCACTGGTACTTCCGGCGCAACACCTCACCCTGCCTGGGCCAGGAGATCTCTAAGGCGCTGTTCCCATTGTGGGTTGCGGGCCCGGAGTGGTCCGAGCGCATCGGGAACACGCTCCGGGAGTGATTGCGCCATGCGCGCCGTCCTGGATGCAGCGTCCCAATTCCCGCCAGCAGCCAGGCAGCAGGTGAGCGTCAACGCTATCGGTCGGCAGTCAGGTCTCGTCTTGAGGCCAAGGCGAGCGGTCTCAATTGCACCTGATTCGTCATCGGCGAACAGACGGGCGAGCGCGAGGAGGTTGAACCACACGGGGTTTTGCCCGCGTGACCTTGTGGAAATTCCACGTACCCCGGCGCACCAGGTCCCATGCGGAGTGGTTACCGGTGTGGCCAGCAACTCGAATGGCATCATGTCGGAGCAGTTCCGGCTCTACCGCGCCGGCGACGCGTTCGACGATCGCGTCGTGGACCGCAAAGAGCTCCGTTTCGCCGACGCCATATTGCTCCGACCAAACGGTCGTTCCGCTTGCCGTGTCGACGAGCTGCGCGGTTAGCGAACGCGGTCGCCAGAGCGCCGCAGACTACCCTCGAGCAGGAAGGCGGCGTCATGGGAACCCGCACTGATCCGAACGCCAACGAAAGCGTCGTCATGCTGCCCGAGTCGGATGAGGAATTCGCCAACCGACAGTCAACAGACTACCGCCGCCGCGCGCGCCAACCGGTGGACCGCCTGATTCGCGGTAGACAAGAAGCGTCGTAGTGTCCGCGGCCTGGTGCCGCCCGCCCCGTCTGTTCGCCCAGTTCACGACCGTAGCAGGTCGGCCTGCTGACGTGCCCCGAGGCCGCCGCATTGCCTGAGATTCACGCAACCTGCGCCACGACGGACACGGGCAGCTTGCCATTTCAAACTAAGATGATAACGTTTCAACTTAGTTGGACGGCCGTTCGGGTCGCGACTGAAGGGAGGAAGAAATATGCTAGCTGGAATGGGAACCATTGGCCGTCGCGCGGTTCTGGCCGGTGCCGCATCGGCACTGCTGCTCGGTGTATCGCTGCCTGCGCTTGCCCAGGACCTGAGTGGCGACCTGGTCATCCTGCAGTGGCAGGGCGGCGTTGAAGCCGATCTGTGGAAAGACCTCGAGGCCGCCTTCATGGCTGCCAATCCCGGCGTCAACGTGCGCGAACTCGTGGTGACCGGCCAGGGCGACATGCGTGGCCCGATGCGTGCGGCGCTCCTCGGCGGCGAGGTCGTCGACATCATCATCAACACCTGGCCGGCATTCCGGGCCGAGCTCGCGGACGCCGGCATCATCGGCCCGATCGACGCCGAATGGGAGGCGAACGGCTGGAGCGAGCAGCTGAACGAATCCTGGCGCAACCTGGGTTCGATCGGCGACGAAACCTACGGCTTGACCTATACCTACGGCGACCGCTCCGCGATCTGGTACAAGGCCGCAACGCTCGAGAACGCCGGTGTGACGCCGCCCGCGACCTGGGAGGATTACGTCGCGAGCTTCGAGGCGCTCAAGGCCTCGGGCGTCGCGACCCCGGTGGCAATTCCGGGCAAGTACTGGGCGCATGCCGAGACCTTCGAAACGCTGCTCATCCGCACCTCGGGCGTCGAAACCGCACAAGAACTCGCGGCGCACGCGATTCCCTGGACAGATCCCGCAGTCAAGGCCGCCCTCATGAAGTATGCGGAGATGCTGAATGCCGGCTGCTGCGGCGATGCGGCGACGATGCTCGCCAATGACTGGGACGGCGAGGCCGATCTCGTGTTCCAGGCGGGCGACAAGGCCTATCTGCAAATGGGCATGTGGGTGAACGCCCGCGCCAAGAGCGACTACGGTCTCGAGGAAGGCGTGGATTATTCGATCTTCCAGTTCCCGGCGCTCGGCATGGGTCACGACGACACTTCAATGGTCGACTCCAAGGAGCTGAACGTCACGACCAACGGCGGCAATCGCGACGCGGCGATCGCCTTCCTCGACTTCATGGTGACGAAGGAGGCGGCCGACATCCTGCAGAGTTACGGCTACGCGGTTCCCTCGACCGAGGCCGACACGTCGCAGCTGGGTCCGGTGCAGCAGATCGCCACCGCCGCGGTCGGAACCTCCAAGGTCCAGTTCGTGCTGGGCGACCTGCTGCCGGGAGACCTGGTCGACGAATACCGCGTGCAACTCCAGCGCTTCCTGCAGGATCCGAGCGAGGCGACGATCGACTCGGTGCTCCAGGCCATCGAAGCCAAAGCCGCGAGCGCCTACTGACGATGAACTCGTTTGCCGCCGGCACGGGAGCGGCAGGCGACCGCAGTGGTTCCTCACGCGGAATGGGCAGCAGACGCCTCGTGGCGCCTGCTGCCCCCCGCTGGAGGCTGCGGGACACGCCGGCGGCCTGGCTGCTGATCATGCCCGTCCTGCTCTTCTTCGCGGTGTCGGTCGCTTACCCATTGGTCGATACGATCCGTTTGAGCTTCTACGACATCAAGGGATTGTCGCAGCCCAAGTTCGTTGGTCTGGGGAATTACGTCACGCTGTTCGCCGACCCGACGTTCCGCAACACCCTCTGGACCACTGTCGTCTTCACGCTCGGCACCACCCTGATCTCGGTGACGATCGGCTGGACGCTGGCGATGCTATGCGCCTTCGCGCCCGCCCAGACACTGCCGTTTCGCATGATGGTGTTCGCGGCCTTCGGCATTTCCGAGACCGTCAGCGGCTATATGTGGGTGACGATCCTCAGGCCGGATCAGGCCGGCCTGCTCAACAGCCTGGTCGGCACGTTCATTCCCGGGTTTTCCTATGCCTGGCTCGGGGACGCGAACACGGCCCTCTGGGCCCTGATCATCGCGGCCAGCTGGAGCGCCGTCGGCCTGCCACTCTTGCTGTGCTTCGCCGCGGTTCAGACCATACCGAAGTCCGTGCTCGAGGCCGCCTACATGGACGGGGCGAAGCCGTTTTCCATGATGCGGCACATCATGATGCCGCTGTCGCTTCCCGGCGTCCGCGTCGCCGTCTTCATCAACCTGCTGAACGCGCTCCGCGCTTTCGACATCATCTTCGTTTTGACGGGCGGCGGGCCGGTCCGGGCAACGGAGACGGTGGGCTACTTCATGTACCGGGAGTCCATGACGCAGTTCAAACTCGGCTATGGGGCGGCGGCGACGGTCGTTCTGCTGATTGCTGTCCTGGTCATCTCCATTCCGGCCATCATCCAGCGAACGGCAGGGGCGAGATGATCGGACGCGCACCCCGATGGGCGATTGCCGCGATGGGGCTCGTGGCGCTCGTCTGGATCGTTCCGATCCTCGGCATCGTCATTATGTCGATACGGCCGCTGAACGAGATCACGCGCGGCTGGTGGCGCTTCGACGAGTTCACGCTCACGTTCAGCGCCTGGCAGCGGGTCTGGGAGGAGTACCCCCTCGCCGATGCCTTCTGGACCACCGCTCTGCTTGCCGGCACGGCCACCTTCCTCACCATGGCGCTGACGCCGGCGGCCGCCTACGCGTTCCACTTTCTAAAGTTCCGGTTCCGCCGGGTGCTGCTCGTCATCATCATCAACGCCTTCGTGCTTCCCCAGCAGGTGGTGATCATCCCGCTGTTCCGGCTGTGGCGCGACCTGGGCCTGATCGACAGCTTCGCCTCGGTGATCATCCCCTATGTCGGGCTGAGCTTTGCCTGGTCGATCTTCCTCGTGAAGAACTTCCTCGAGGATTTTCCCAAGGAACTGATCGAGGCCGCCCGCATCGACGGCTGCGGCCCGATTGCGACGTTCCGGCACGTGGTGCTGCCCAACGCGCTTAGCTCGGTCTTCGCCGTCGGGATCCTGCAGTTCCTGTGGACCTGGAACGCCCTGCTGCTGCCCATGCTCTACCTGCGCAGCCACGTGCCACTGCCGGTGATCCTGGCGCGCGTCGCCGGCACCTACGACCTCAACTGGGACCTGCGTTCCGTCGCCGCGATCATCACGACGAGCGTCCCGCTCATCATCTTCCTCATCTTTCAACGCCAGTTCGCCACCGGATCGCAGGCAGCCTCCGGCGGCAAGGAGTAAGAATGCCGCGCAATAACAAGCCGCTGCGCTATCGTCAGATCCACCTCGACTTCCATACCTCCGAGCACATCCCCGGCATCGGGGCCGCGTTCGATCCCGACGACTTCGTGTCGACGCTGAAGGCGGCGAGCGTCGATTCGATCACCGTCTTCGCAAAGTGCCACCACGGCTGGTCCTACTACCCCACCAAGGTCGGCGCGCCGCATCCCAACCTCGCCCGGCCGGACCTGCTCGACGACATGGTGAAGGCGCTGAAGGCCGCGGATATCGAGTGCCCGATCTACATCTCGGTGATGTGGGACGAGCGCAATGCGCGTATTCACCCCGAATGGCGCGTCCGCAGCGCCTCCGACAACCGTTTCGATCCGGATCAGCTCACTGCCGGCTGGCACACGCTCTGCCTCAACCACAAGGCCTATCGTGACGAGCTCCTGGAGCAGGCGCGCGAGGTGGTCCGCGCCTACGATCCGCCGGGGCTGTTCTTCGACATCGTGCTGGCCGCCGACTGCGTCTGCGCCGAGTGCCTCGCGACCATGGCCGACCAGGGGCTCGACCCGGAGAATGCGGACGACCGGCTGACCAAGGACGAGTGGGTCAACGAGCGCTTCCGCCGCGAGATGACCGATGCGCTGCACCTAGACTTTCCGGGCCTGCGCATCTTCTACAATTGTGGCCACATCCATAAGCAGGGGCCCAAGCGCTTTGCGCCCTACACCCATCTCGAGATCGAGAGCTTGCCGACCGGCGGCTGGGGCTACGACCACTTCCCTTCAGGCGCCCGCTATGCGGCGTTCCTCGGCCTCGACACGGTGAGCCACACGGGCAAGTTCCACACCAGCTGGGGTGAGTTCGGCGGCTTCAAGCATCCGCAGGCGCTCGAATACGAGACCGCGCAGATGGTGGCGCTCGGGATCAAGTGCCTCGTCGGCGACCAGCTGCACCCCAACGGCGCCATCAACCCCGACACTTACGCTTCGATCGCGCCGGCCTATCGCCGCATCGCCAGGCTCGAACCCTATCTTGAGGGCGCAAGGCAGGTGTCGGAGATCGCAATCCTATCGTCGGAATACTTCCACCCCAACGGCGACCGCAACAACGTCAGCGACGACGGCGCCGTGCAGATGCTGATGGAGCTGAAATACGGCTTCGACGTCGTCGATCCGAGCGCCGACTTCGCCAACTACCGGCTCGTCATCCTGCCCGACGACATCCCGGTCGATGCCGAGCTCGGCGCGCGCCTTACGGCCTATGCCGCAGGCGGCGGCGCCATCATCTTCAGCGGCACGAGCGGCATCGGGACGGACGGCACCGTCGCGCTACCGGCGGGGATCGCCGTCTCCGGCCCGCCGGTGGCGTTCAATCCGTCCTACATGCGGGCCGGCGCCTCGCTCGATCCGCAGGTGACCGCGAGCCCCTTCGTGATGTACGGGACCGCCCAGGCCGTCGCCCCGACCGATGCCGAGGTGCTTGCCGAAGTCGTGCCAAGCTACTTCAACCGCACCTATCAGCACTTCTGCTCGCACCAGCACGCCCCCGACGACACCGGAGCCAAGCCACTCGGCGCCGCCGTGACCCTCAAGGACCGGATCGCCTACATCGCCTACCCCATCTTCGACATGTACCAGGCGGTGGGGCAGCCGCTCTACAAGTACGTCGTGCGCGGACTGCTGGGCCGGTTGCTGCCCGACCCGGTGCTGACCACGGACCTGCCGTCGGCCGGCCGCGCGACGCTGGCGCTGCAAAAAGAGCGCAACCGCCACGTCCTGCATCTGCTCTATGGCCCTCCGCAGGTGCGCGGCAAGCGCATCCCAGACGGCCGCGGCGGCTTCCGCCTCATGGAGATGATCGAGGATATCCCCGCGATCGGCCAGGTGAGCGCCAGCGTGAGGCTTCCCAAAATGCCGACGCGCGTCTACGACGCGCTGACGGGTGAGGACGTCGCCTGGACCAGTGAGGCCGAAGGCAGTGTGACCGTCACGCTGCCCAGCCTCCATATCCATGCCGCGATCGTTCTGGAGGGAACAGCCGAGTGAAGAACAGCGCTCTGCCGGTGCTGGGACAATCCGTCCATCATGAGACGGCCCACGACGAGGACGACGGCCGCCGCCGGCGCCCCTCGACCATCATCGACGTCGCCAACGAAGCGGGCGTCGCCATCGGCACGGTGTCGCGCTACCTCAACGGCTTCGCCGTACGCCGGGGGAACCGCGACCTCATCGAGGCCGCGATCCAGCGGCTCGGCTATCGCCGCAACGCCCTTGCCGCGGCCATGAAGTCCGACCTCACCAACACCGTCGGCTTCATGGTGCCGATGCTCAGCGAGTTCCACGCCGCCATCCTCGAACAGCTGAGCTATCGCATGCGCCAGTCCGGTCAGGCGGTGCTTTCCTTCTGCCACAACGATGACCCCAGGTCCGTTCTGGATGCCATCGACTTCTTCGCCGCGCACCGGGTGGACTGCCTGGTGATGGATGGTCACGAAGAGGCGGTGGACGGCGTGCGCGAGCTGCTCGCCGGCGGCACGCCCGTCATCTTCTACGACAACGACGTTCCAGGTCCGCCGGTGGATCGGGTTCTCGTCGAGAACCGGGCGGCGAGCGCCCGGGCGGTCAGTCACCTTCTCGATATCGGTCATCAGCACATCGCCGTCCTCGCCGGCAACACGCACAATTATGCGGGCCGCGAGCGGCTCGCCGGCTACATGCAGGCGATGCAGGAGCACGGCGTCGAGGTGCGCTCCGACTACGTGATCGACGCCGAATGGACCGAGGCCCGGGGCTATGCGGGCATGCTGCGGCTGCTGTCGCTCGACCAGCCGCCGACCGCCGTGTTCTCGTGCAACTACAACATGACGCTGGGCGCCATGACGCTGCTCAAGGAGCACGGAAGGCGCATCCCCGACGACGTGTCGATCGTCAGCTTCGACGACATCCCGCTGTTCCGGCTGCATGAGGTGGGGATCACGGCAATCGCGCAGCCGGTCGGCAAGATCGCCGAGACCATCGCCGGCCTCATCGCGTCGCGGCTGAGCGGCACCGGCTCCGCCCATGCGCCCCACAGCATTACCCTGGGCTGCGACATGATCCTGCGCGGCTCCACCCGTCGACCCCTGTCCGCAATCGTATAGGTCCGGCACAATGGCCAGCGTTGAACTCGCAGACATCAAGAAGTCCTACGGCAGCGTGACCGTGATCTC